>NZ_JAUBUI010000023.1:32856-78360 GCF_036705385.1 Microcoleus sp. B3-A4
GGCGATGGTGATGTTGTAGGTGATGGTGATGTTGTCGGCGATGGTGAATCTGTCGGCGATGGTGATGTTGTAGGTGATGGTGATGTTGTCGGCGATGGTGAATCTGTCGGCGATGGTGATGTTGTAGGTGACGGTGAATCTGTCGGAGATGGGGAAGTTGTCGGCGATGCTTGGGGTAAAGGCGAGGGCGAAGTTGGTGTTGGTGAAGGTGAGGGCTTTAAGGGAGTGCTGTCAGTGGACGATCGAACTAAAGCTACACCTAATAGTAGCGGGCCTTGTCGATCGGTCTTTTGATCGAACTCCAATTTCCTCGTCGTCAAATCGCTTTCCGCCCAACTTTCTTGACTCGTCCAAATCAGCGGTTTTTCCTCTATCCCTTCTACTGGCGAGGTTTCCAAAGCACGCGCAAACGGATAGAAAGAAATGCCGGTGCCAAAACTTTGAGTAATCGGATGTTCGCCGTAGCGCCTGACTGTGGGAACCGTGGGGCCCAGGCCAAATCTTTGACCAGTGCCCGAAGCATCGATGGCCAAGCGGGTGTCTAGTTTTACGCCCCATTCTTGCAGCAACTTGTCCAATCCCGTATCAGTTGCCGGGTCTACCATTAACAATAAACTGCCGCCGCGATCGAGATAAGCTGTTAGTGCTTTAATTTCTGTATCGGAAAAAGGTTTGTCCTGCCCCGGAACGATTAAAGCATCTGCATCTTCTGGCACTTCTTTGCGTTCCGTCAAATTCAGCGTTTGGGCGTTGTAGTATTTATCTTTCAGAGCTTTTTCAGCTTGCTGAATTCCGCCTTGACCTTCCTTTATCGGGCGGGCTCCTTTGCCTTGCAAAAAGTAAACTGTAGCAACGCGAGTGCTGAGGATTTCTTCTAAGCCATTGGTAAGTTTTATCTCTGAAAGCCCTTGATTCGGGTCGCTACCAAAAGCAGTGCCGCCTTTTTGCAGTACCTGTTTTTTGTCACCGGATTGCAGGTAAACTTCTCCGACGCTGGTAATGCTAAATTCCCGCGCTTTTCCTGGTTGGGCTAGCGGGTCAACAAACTCAAATTGGAACTTTTCGCCTCCCTCGCGTTTGTAGCTTTGCAGCAATTCTTTAATTTGGGGATTTTGGGTGGGGTCAAACACCCAAACTTTGACTGTTTGTTGCAAATTTCGCAGTATTTGTTGAGTCTGCGGGGCGAGGGTAAATTGTTGGCTTTCGGTTAAGTCGATGCGGACGGGATAGCGAACGGCTATGAAGTTAATTACTCCGAGAATCACAAAGACGGCGAGGGTAGCAATCAGGGCGTTAGTGCTGGCTTGAGTGGAACGCTGCCCCCAAAAGCTTTGTTCGTAACTCAAATATAGCAGCCAAAGTGCGATCGTCACTGCTCCGGCAATAACTAAACCGACTGTCAGGGGGTCCCATACTCCCGATACAAGTGCTGCTGTTACCCCCGCTGCGATGAGGAGGGGGCCCAGCAAAAAAACATATTTCCAATTTTTTTTGCTAATTTTCATAAGGTAAATATTGAGTGAGAAAATTCCGTTTCGAGGATGTTATTCTATATCGCATTAGCCTGCAACCATGCTGTTAAATCTGACTGATGGTTGAAGTCAAGCACGGCATCTCCTAGTTCTTCTAATTGCTCTACGCCTAATTCACGGATGCAGTTTTCTGTTTCCGGTTGTATTGTGCCTAAACGCCGCACTAGCTGACGCAATATTAACGAGAGTTGAGCGGTTTTTGTCACCTGTTCTCTTGCTATCTCTATGGCAATCTGCTGGTCTTCAATCCACAGTTCTTGCTTGTGCAATTCATTTAATTCTTGCTGAGTGAAGTTTTCCTCGCTGGCAATCCTAAAAGCTTTCTGAATTTCGGGAACTGCACTGAGTGTTTCTGGTATTGTCTCCAGAGTGCTGGTATTTTCGAGAAAGTAAATCCATTGATCTGCGGTTGTTTCTAGTTCTGCTAATTCCTTGCTAAATTTTGGCAGTTCGATAAATACTAATTCTATTTCAGTATCTGGACTCTCAAACTGTTGCTCTTTTTCTTGAAAAACAAACCTAGACATAAATTCGGGCTGATTTTCAAACATTTCAAAGTCGGCAATTTTTAAAGAAATTACGGTTTTTAGTGTTTCGTAGCGTTCTTTTCCTGTTAATTGCTGGCTGTAGCTTTTGGCAGCGTTGTACAAAACTCTGTTCCCAAAGGAAGGCACGTTGATCAGTTGAATTTCAACTAGGGCAATTCTGCCGCCGTTAATTGTGGCTTTGACATCTAGGTGTGTGTCTTGGGTTGGGAGAGTTTGAGGTTCTGGTTGGGAGTCGATTATTTCTAAGTCTTCGATGACCGGCTGTGCTTCATAAAGGATGGCGTTTAAAAAATTAATCAGGATGTCTTTGCTGTCGCTGGAACCGAATATTTTTTTGAACGCAAAGTCGATTTTTGGATTGATAAATCTCATTATTTCAAGCAATTAGTGGAATAAGTAACATTAATTGAGAATTGGGAATTGGGAATTGGGCATTGCGAATTGGGAATTGGTGGTGTTTACTTTAATGTGTAACTCTTCAAATCTCCTAATTTCCCACTCTTTCCTCTTTATTCCCCGAAGCCTTCCCTGATGCTTTTAGGAACGCTGATATCGCAGCGCATCGATGGATTGGGCGGTCAGAAATACTCCTAAAATGATGTAACTGGCAAACATAATTAAACTGCTGGTATCGAAAACTCCCTTGACAAGATTGGTGTAATTTGTTAGGAGGGACAAATGTCCTAATGCTGTTCCGAAAGGGCCACCGATAGCGACGGCGGCTGCATCGATCACCCACAGAAATAATACTAGAGCGAAGGTGAGGATGGCTGATAAAATTGTGCTGTCTGTGAGGGAGGAAATAAACATTCCGAGGGACAATACTCCTGCTGCTAGTAAGATTAAGCCGCCGTGTCCTAGCAGAAGAACTCCGGGGGGTACGGGTGGGGTTGAGGAACTTAGGACGATCGCCTCGCAGAACAGCAGGGGCAGCAACATTGTGGTATAAAATGTTAAAACCCCCAGGAGTTTGCCGGTAGCAACTGCCCAGTTTGTTAAGGGCGATGTGGCTAATAGTTCTAAGGTGCCGCGTTTGCGTTCTTCTGCGTAAAGTCCCATCGAGAGTGCGGGTAGTACGAACAAGGAAAGGGAACCCATTATTCGCAGGAAGAGTTGCAGGAATTCGTAGGCTACGTCGATGGGAGGTTCGGTAATTCCCATTTGGTCTCGCTGGCCGATTTGGGGAATTAACCCGTCGGGGGCGAGGAGGATGGCTATTAAAAAGTAGCCGGTGATTAGCCAAAAGACTGCTGCGATGGCATAGGCTAATGGCGAGGCAAAATAGCTTTGTAGTTCTTTGCGGTAAATTGCGATAATATTACTAATCATTACTAACCTTTAGGAATTGGGAATCGGTAATTGGCCATTGGTAATTGGTTCATTCTGAGTCGCCTGCGGGTGGTTTTTCGCTGTCGTCGCTATCCTGTTGCTTTCTTTCTATTTGTCGCTTTTTGGTAAGAGGTGGCTGTTCTGGTCGAGAATCGCTAGTTGGTTGTGGCTTTTTTTTAAGTGGCCGTTTTTTTACAACTGGTTCGGATTCTGGTTGAGAACGTTCGATCGACTTTGGTGTATCTAAAATCGCTTCGGATTCTGGTTGAGAACGCTCGCTCGACTCTACCTTTTCTGGAACTTGTAGATTTTCGACAATCGGTTCTGGCTGAGAATGCTCGATCGACTTTGGTGAATCTAAAATCGGTTCTGGTTGAGGATGTTCTAGCGACTCTACCGTTTCTAAAACAACGGGCAGATTTTCGACCACCGGTTCTGGTTGAGGATGTTCTAGCGACTCTACTGTTTCTGAAACAACGGGTCGATTTTCGACAACCTGTTCTGGTTGAGGATATTCTAGCGACTCTACTGTTTCTGAAACTTCTAGATTTTCGACTATCGGTTCTGGCTGAGAATGCTCGATCGACTTTGGTGAATCTACAATCGGTTCTGGTTCTAGTGGAGAATGCTCGATCGATTCTACTGTTTCTACAATGAGCAAATTTTCCACAATGGGATCTGGTTCTGGTGGAGAATGCTCGATCGACTTGGGCGCATCTAAAATCAGTTCAGATTCTGGTGGAGAATGTTCGATCGACTTTGGTGAATCTAAAATCAATTCGGATTCTGGTTGAGAAAGTTCGATCGACTTTGGCGCATCTAAAATCGGTTCTGATTCTGGTTGAGAAAGTTCTAGCGGCTCTACCATTTGAACAATGAGCAGATTTTCGACAACCGGTTCTAGTTGAGGATGTTCGATCGACTCTACCGTTTTTGAAACAACCGGCTGATTTTCGACTATCGGTTCTGGTTGAGAATGCTCGATCGATTCTACCCTTTCTGAAACAACCGGCTGATTTTCGACAATCTGTTCTGGTTGAGAATGCTCGATCGACTCTACTGTTTCGACAATCGGTTCTAGTTGAGAATGTTCGATCGACTCTACCGTTTCTGAAACTTCTAGATTTTCGACAACCTGTTCTGGTTGAGAATGCTCGATCGACTCTACTGTTTCTACAATGAGCAAATTTTCGACAACCTGTTCTGGCTGAGAATGCTCGATCGACTCTACCGTTTCTGAAACTTCTAGATTTTCGACAACCTGTTCGGGCTGAGAATGCTCGATCGACTCTTGTCTTTCTACAATTTCCAGAAAATCTGCCACTGGTTGCATTTCAGGTTCTAAATCGCTTATTTCCTCTGGTGTTTCTGTAATTGGTTCGGCTTCTGGTTGAGAATAGTCGATCGACTCTTGCCTTTCAACAATCGGTTCTGGTTGAGGATGTTCAATCGACTCTACGGTTTGTGAAACTTCTAGATTTTCAACAATCGGTTCTGGTTGAGGATGTTCAATCGACTCTACGGTTTCTGAAATTTCTAGATTTTCAACAATCGGTTCTGGTTCAGGATGCTCGATCGACTCTACGGTTTCTGAAATTTCTAGATTTTCAACAATCGGTTCTGGTTCACGATGCTCGATCGACTCTACGGTTTCTGAAATTTCTAGATTTTCAACAATCGGTTCTGGTTCACGATGCTCGATCGACTCTTGTCTTTCGACAACTGGTTCGGATTCTGGTTCACGATGCTCGATCGACTCTACGGTTTCTGAAACTTCTACATTTTCAACAATCGGTTCGGGTGGAGAAGGTTCTATCGGGAGTATCTCCCTTTTATAAAAAACATTTTTTACAAAAGTGAGCATCCTGCTTGCTTGTTGAGATATCTGTAGCGAGTAAGAGGCTCGGGTTCCTGTGACACCCAAACTGAGATGCTTCCCTTCACTCAAATCTACGGTTTCTGCAACTGGTTCTGATTCTGGTTGAGGATGTGCACTCAACTCTACGGGGTCTGCAACTGGTTCTGATTCTGGTTGAGGATGTTCACTCAACTCTACGGGGTCTGCAACTGGTTCTGATTCTGGTTGAGGATGTTCACTCAACTCTACGTTTTCTGCAACTGGTTCTAATTCTGGTTGAGGATGTTCACTCAACTCTACGGTTTCTGCAACTGATTCTAATTCTGGTCGAGGATGTTCTATCAACTCTACGGTTTCTGCAACTGGTTCCGATGCTGAATGAGAATCATAGAGAGACTCTGGTTTATCTAAAACTGGCAGATTGTCCGCGATCGTCGGTTGTGATTCCGATTGATGAGAATTCGCGATCGTCAGTTGTGATTCCGATTGATGAGCATCCGCGATCGAGTCTTGAGTTGCTGCAGCTTCTTGCAGATTTCGATCGACTTCGGGTTCGCTGTGAACCAGATTTTCTTCCGGTTTCTTTTCAGCCGCTGTCAGCCTTAAAAACACATCTTCGAGAGTAGCGCGAGAGCGGCGCATTTCGCACAGTCCGAATCCAGAGGCGAGGATAGCTGCTGCAATTTCTCGTCCGGGTTCTATGTCCGGTTCGCACAAGGCCCGCAGGCGGTAACGACTCGCTAAAAATTGCTGGTTGGGAATTAATTCGATTGATCGAACTCCTGGCAAATTTTCCAAAGAAGGCAACAGCAGATTGTTTACCAAATCCCCCTCGCCTTCAACTTCGAGTTCGTAACCCTCTCCGACAGCCAACTCTCCCATCAAATTTTCGGGAGTACCCGCAGCGACGATTTTACCGCGATTGATGATGGTGACGCGGTTGCAAGTCATGCTGACTTCCGGCAGAATGTGCGTGGAAAGAATGATTGTGTGCTGGCCACCCAGACTTTTGATTAAATTGCGGACTTCGATGATTTGTCGGGGGTCGAGGCCGACGGTTGGTTCGTCTAAGATAATGACCGGGGGGTCGTGGACGATCGCCTGCGCGATACCGACGCGCTGCCGAAATCCTTTAGAAAGCTTGCGGATTAAAACTTTGCGTTTATCAACCAGGCCGCAGCGTTCGATCGCGGAGGTAACTCGTCGCGCGCGATCGCCCGCAGGTACTTGCTTAATCCGGGCGACAAAAAACAGAAACCCTTCCACAGTCATTTCTGGATACAGTGGCGGGTTTTCTGGCAGATAGCCGATGCGCTGTCTGACGGCCATCGAGTCTTCGTGAACATCCATGCCTGCGATGCGGGCCGTACCGCTGGATGCCGGCAAATATCCCGACAAAATCCGCATCGTTGTGGTTTTGCCCGCGCCGTTTGGCCCCAAAAAACCGAGAATTTCTCCTGATTCGACCGAAAAAGACACGTCCGCGATCGCTGCGGTCGAACCGTAAGTTTTGCTTAAGTGTTCTACTTCAATCATTTGTCAGAAGTCACGCGATTTTAGATTTTAGATTTTAGATTTACTTTGCCAACCACAGGCGGGACGCCTGTTCCACCAAGTTGAGAGTCCCGCCCGATCGGCGGGTCGATCGAAATTTATGGCGAAATTTTTAATTTGATTTTGTCTTCCAGTGTAGTCTGGCAAGAACCAAATCTATCATAAGGGTCGAGCGTACTTTGAAGCAAAATGCTAGGTAGTATGGTGCGGAGTCCGGAAATGATGAGCCCATGTGCATCGAATCGCTACGAACTGACGCACCCTACCAGTAGAGTCCGTGCCTACCCCAACCCTCAAGTAGCTGGCTTCGCTACAGAGGCGGGGCTGTTTCTAGGTTGAGTAGCGCTGACCCGCCCCTCCGCCTAACGCGCCTTGGCGGTTCGTTCAAAAAAATCTCAACTCCTTTTCCAAATCTTAATTTCCCCCAACCAACCCGCACTAACAATAGTCTTACCGTCGCTGCTAATCGCCACAGCGCTAACGTAGCCAGCATGACCGCTCAAATTACCTCTCAATTCGCCCGATCGCACATCCCAAAGTCTCACACTCTTATCCCAACTCCCAGTAACCAGCGTAGTGCCATCCCGACTGAATGCCACCGACCAAACCCCGTCAGTATGCCCGCTCAAACGCCGAATTAACTGCCCGTTTCCGGCATTCCACAACCCAACAGTGCCATTGCTGTTTCCCGCAGCTAAACTTTTGCCGTCGGGAGTAAAAGCTAGCGACAAAACAGACAAGTTTTTGCCGCTAATCGTGCGAATTGCTTGACCGCTAGCTAAATTCCACAACCTAATTGAACCGTCTTTGCTGCCGCTAGCTAAAGTTTTGTTGTCGGGACTAACTGCAACAGCATTCACCAACCCAGAATGCCCGGTCAAAGTCCGCAGCAACTCTCCTGTTTTCGGGTTCCAAATCTTAATCGTTTTGTCCCAACTGCCGCTGGCTACAAATTGACCGTCAGGACTAACGGCAACGCTTGAAACTGCATTGGAATGCCCGCTCAAAGTGCGTACAACCGCGCCAGTTTCTAAATTCCAAATTTTCACAGTTTTGTCGTCGCTGCCGCTAGCTAAAACCTTGCCATCCGCACTCGATGCCAATGCGTTTACGGCTTCCGTGTGTCCTTGCAGGGTAGTTTTTAATTGCCCGCTGGGAAAATTCCAAACTGAGATAGTGCCGTTGCTATTTCCTGTGGTAAAATAAGCTGAAGCTAGGGCAAGGGAACTGACAACTTCGGAAGGCCCTTTGAGGGTATTTGTAGCAGCAAAGGCGATCGCACTTGCGGGCGTGCGGGGCGCATTATTCGCCGGAGTTTTCTGGTTTCCGGCAGTAGGAGATTGGGGAACGACTGGCAGCGAAACAGTCGATCGCCATTTCATGAAAGTATTGATTTCTATTCCCGCAGCCACGATTTTATCGGAGTTTTCCTCTAACCTGACAATGCCGTTAATTGCGACAACTCGGCCTGCGTCATCGAGTACCGGCCCGCCGCTCATTCCCGCTCTCACTAAGTTATTGTATACCAAAGTATAACCGTTCCAAGGAGTTTGGCGGCCGGTAAGCTGACCTTCGGTAGCGATGAAAATCGGCTGTCTCAGAGAACCGCCGGATATCGGCCAGCCGGCCACATAAGCCTTGTTTCCCTTAGTTGCTGCGGAATTGGCTAATTGAGCCAGGGGGTAGCTTTGAGTGCTGCTGAACGGCACGACGGCTAAATCCATTCCTGGCACTCGCCGCACGAGGCTATAGTATACAGAGTGAGCTTTGCCGTCAGGAGTTACAACCTCGTAATCGCCGGCTTTATCGATAACGTGCCAGTTTGTGAGAATATAGTATGTGCTGTCTTGTTTCTCTAAAATTACTCCCGAACCGCCTTTTGGCCCCTGGATGCGAACAGTAATTTGTTGGGCGACGGTTTTAACTTTGTCGGCGGTTAATGCGAGGGCAATTTGAGGTGATGTCAGTGGGATGAGGGCGATCGAACTCAGGGCGATCGTAGCACTCAAAATAGCCGGAATAGTTCTGCTGTAATTCATTATTGTGTCAATTTAACATACCCACATATCAACTGACGGATAACTTTTCCGGTTTGTGGCATATTGACGGTTGAGAACGCCAATATACCTGCGCGACGATCGAACTTTCGACATTTGCACAAGCCTAAAAATATTTGACACTGCCCTCTGGCTAGCAGAAAAATTTAGAATCGGGAACCGCACCTAGCCTCAACAATAGCCACTGGCTGATCTCTATTCTTTTCTCGGCAAATCAGAATTTGAGCCAAACGCTGCTCGGAATAATACCCATTAGCCATCCAGCCGAGGGGTGCGCCTGCGATCGCGCCAACTGCTAAACCAGTGATGAGGCTCCAAATAAGATGCTTTCTGGCGATCGGCTGTTGTTCCATAAAAATTTATCCTAAACATTTACCGTTACCAGAAATACCACAAATAAAAGTTAGTTTCTTCCTCCTATTTACTTATTTCCTAAGTAGTAACCCATTATAGCGATTTCAATCGCCGAACGATCTAAAATCCCCGACTTCTGGGAGAAGCCGGGGATTTCTTGTGTAATTCTATGCCAAATCAAACAGCAAAAATTCAGCATCTGCTGTAGCTTCAATCGCCAATTCAGACTCGCCGCTAACCGCCGCAGCGTCGCCATTTTTCAAAGGCAAACCGTTGACCAAAAGCGAGCCGCGAGCAACTTGCACCCAAGCGTGGCGATTCGGCTGCAAAGCATGAGAAACCCGCGAGTCTTTATCCAAAACAGCCGCATACAAATCCACATCTTGATGCACTTTCACAGCACCATCTCTCGCATCTCGTGCCGCCACTAAACGCAGTTTTCCGTGCCTTTCTGCTAGGGGAAACTCCCGCTGTTCGTAACTCGGAGGCAAACCCTGTGTATCGGGTAACAGCCAGATTTGCAGCAAATGAACCGGGTCTGTTTGCGAGCTATTGAACTCACTGTGCTTGATTCCCGTACCTGCACTCATCCGCTGTACTTCACCGGGTTTAATCACTGCACCGGTACCCAAACTGTCCTTGTGTTCTAATGATCCTTCTAATACATAAGTAATGATTTCCATGTCACTGTGCCCGTGAGTGCCGAAACCTTTGCCGGGGCTAACGAAATCCTCATTAATTACGCGCAAAGATCGAAAATTCATATAATTTGGATCGTAATAGCCGGCAAAAGAAAATGTGTGGTAACTGTCCAGCCAACCGTGATTTGCGTGTCCTCTTGCTTCACTTTTTCTGACGGTAATCATTTTCTAAATCCTCAGTGAAATTTATCGGGTGTTTCTTTGATGTTTTTATTTTAAACCGAGTCAAGCTATTATGGATAGTACGCACTTAAAAGTGCGGTACTTACCAAAAAGATACTATGCAAGTGCAAGAAGTAAAAGTCGATCGAGCAAATTGCCCGGTAGAACGAACTCTAGAGGTGATTGGCGGGCGCTGGAAAGTCTTGATTCTGCGGGAGTTGTTTCAAGGAGTGAAGCGTTTTAACGAGCTGCAACGAGCTGTCAACGGCATTACTCAGAAGATGCTGACGCAGCAACTGCGGGAAATGGAATCAGATGCGATCGTGCACCGGGAAATTTACCTGCAAGTGCCGCCAAAAGTTGAATATTCCCTAACCCCTTTGGGCGAAAGTCTCAAACCGATTATTAATGCCATGCACGAATGGGGAATTCAGCATATTAGCGAAGATCGAGAATGACGGGTTTCTAGATGTTTTTTTCCGTCTTCCGACAGATTTCAAATTTTCAACCTAGTTCAACAATAATAATATGAACAACATAGAGCGTCTCGCCACCCTCAACCGCATCCGCAAACTCAGCCGCCTGATGGATACCGCCATTGGCATCCCCGGCACTAAATTTCGCATTGGTTTAGACCCCATTATCGGTTTAGTTCCGGGTGCTGGGGATATCGTAGATACCGCGTTTTCCGCCTACCTAATTTATTTAGCAACTCGATTCAACATTCCCCAAAAAACTCTAGGGAAAATGGTTTACAACATCGGTCTAGAAGCCGTGGTGGGTTCAGTACCGTTAGTCGGAGATATCTTCGATGCTTTTTATAAATCAAACATGAGAAATCTGGCGCTTTTAGAAGCACATCTCGAAGAAGTTGAACCCGAACTAGCCGCAGTTGCCGAACCTGTTCCTCAATCTATTAAATTGTAGGTACGGGTTTCACAAACAATAATTGTAAATAACCAGCAATCTCTCAAGCCCGCCCCATCAAACGAAAAATCCGAATGTAGATTTTCCGCATTCGAGCCAAATTTAATGTTGATGTGGGTTATCTGTTGTGGTGGCGGGTTTATCTAGATTGTTGGTACTCGTCAGATATTATTCGTCCAACACGCCCTTACGAAATAATCGCTGATGTCGTTTAACTGCTTCCACCAAAGCAACAACATCGGCTTCCAGAGTATTAAAAGCCGTTACCAGTCTAATAGTACATTCATCCCACCGATAAAACAGAAAGCCCTCAGCTAAAACCGCTGTAATTATCGATTCGGGAAGTTGAATAAAAATCTCGTTTGCTTCAACTCGATGGCAAAACTTCCCTCCCTCAACTCCCGCCAAACCTTTGGCTAATTGGGCTGCCATATTATTTGCATGAGCCGCATTCTTCAGCCACAAATCATCCGTTATATACGCTTCCAACTGCGCCGACAAAAACCGCATTTTCGAGAAAAGATGCCCGCTGCGCTTGCGGTAAAAGGGGAAACTATTTCCTAATTCTTGATTAAAAAAAACCACAGCTTCCGCAGCCATCGCCCCGTTTTTTGTCGCTCCAAACGAGAGAATATCTACACCGGCGCGCCAAGTGATATCCGCAGGAGAACAGCCTAGACTGGCGACAGAATTGGCAAAGCGAGCTCCATCCATGTGCAGGTGCAAATTGTGAGCGCGAACTACTTCCGAAATGTGGGAAATTTCTGCTGGATTGTAGACTGTGCCAGCTTCCGTTGCTTGAGTGATGCTGACGGCTGCGGGCTGTACGTGATGGACGACACCTGCACCAGCGCGATCGAGTATTTTTCCTAAAGTCTCTGCCTCTATTTTACCATGATTTCCTGTTACTGTAACTAACTTGGCACCGCCTGTAAAAAACTCCGGCGCGCCGCATTCGTCCAGATTAATATGAGATTCCGCGTGACAGTAAACAGCGCCGTAAGGAGGAGTAACAACCGCAAGGGCAAGAGCATTAGCAGCCGAACCAGTTGCTACAGGAAAAACAGTCACCGATGTCTCGAACAAATCCGAAAATTTAACTTGCAAACGCTGTGTATATTCATCCTCTCCGTAAGACATCACAGCACCGCAATTAGCCGCTACAATCGCCGCCATAATCTCCGGCGAAACCCCGGTTGCATTGTCGCTACAAAAATTCATTAGAATAATTGGTAAATAGAATCTATAATATAACTCAACACTCAACCGTCAACACTCAAGCATTAAACCAAGAGGAAGAATTATGGCAGAATACCGCCAAATAGAATACCGCATCGGCAAAGACGGCAAAATTACCGAAACCGTCCTCAACGCCACCGGTTCTAGTTGCACCGAAACCACCGCCGGAATTGAAAAAGCCCTCGGAAAAGTAGAATCTCAAGACTTGCTGCCAGAATACTATCAAGGCGAAGAAAACTTGACCGTTGAACAAACGCAGACTTTAAAACAAGTTTAGAAGAGTTAAAGATGTTTGAGATCCTCGGTGCAACAGTTGATGTAACAACAGTGCCTGCCTTCAGCTTCGCGCTAGCTATCGGGGGCATTTTTCTAATTTTAGTCTACCTTTATGCTGCATCTGAGGCGGGAGATGCGATCGAGTTTAAGTACGATACAATTCTGCGGGAACGCATGAATCAGCTAGACATTCTCGATTGGCAAGATTTAGGCGAAAAAGCAGGCTTAAGTCGCTACGGGGTGCGTTTAGTGCGGCAGGGAGACGTGGGAAAACTCACGGTAAACCAACTGAGGCGGCTGGCAACAGTGCTGAATTTGAATTTTCAAGAGTTCGATCGCACTTTGAGCGCGCTGCCCACATCGGCTACAATCACAACTAATCCCAGCGAAATAGAAGAATTGAGGCAGCAGTGTTTCCGGCTGCGATCAGAATTACAGCAGCAAAAAGCTCAATTAACTGCCGATTTTCGCCGCGCTACCTTTGAACAGTTGCAAACTTTGTTAACCAACTATCCCGCCGCCCGCAAAATGGCAGAAGCTAAGCCGGATATGCCCGCCAAAAATCTCTCAGCTTTGTTTACTCCCTTAGAAAACCTGTTATCAAGCTGGGATTTTCAAACAATCGGTTCTGCGTGGGAACAAACTGCTTACAATCCGCAGTTGCACCAGCCGGATGTTGAGGATATAAGAGAAGGAGAATTAGTTTATATTCGATTTGTAGGCTATCGGGAGGGAGAGCGAATTCTTACTCCTGCTAAAGTTAGTCGCACCCTTCCAGCGGGAATGAAAAATTAAATTTTAAATTTTAAATCAACATGACTATAGTTGCCATTGACTTCGGCACCAGCAACACGGTTGTCTGCATTCTAAACCCGGATACGCAAACACCAGAAACTTTGAGATTGGGCGAGATGTCCCGCATTTTTAAAACGAAGGATTTGAGCGGAGATGTTCGAGAAATATCTGTAGTGCCGACTTTAGTTTTTGTGAACAAGGCGGGAGAGTTGGTGTTGGGAGAAAAAGTGCGATCACAGCGTTTGGGACAATCCCAGCCCGACCGTTTTTTCAAAGCTTTTAAACGCAATTTAGCTGCTGACTTTCAACCGCCACCCCGCAATATCGAGGGCGAAACCTACACAGCCGAAGCAGTAGCAGAAAAGTTTATCAAAACTATTTGGAAACAATTATATTTAGAAAATATACAGCCAGAAAAAATAATTTTTACAGTACCCGTTGGAGCATTTGAGCGATATCTAGATTGGTTTCGCGACTTAGGAGAAAGTTTGGGAGTTGCGGAAATTCAGGTAATAGATGAATCCACAGCCGCCGCCCTGGGATATGCAGTAAAACGCCCCGGATCTCTAGTTTTAGTAGTTGATTTTGGCGGCGGAACTTTAGATTTAAGTTTAGTTCGTACTGCTGTAACCTCCCCCTTACCCCCCCTTACCAAGGGCGGGAGAAATCTCCCTCCCCCCCTTGACAAGGGGGAGCTGGGGGGAGTCCGTGCCGAAGTGTTGGCAAAATCTGATGCTTATGTAGGCGGCGAAGATATTGACATCTGGATTGTCGAAGATTATTTGCGGCAAATTGGTTCGTCGCGGGCAGAAGTCGGCCCAGTTGGCTGGCAAAATTTATTAGAAATAGCGGAAAAATTAAAAATTCAACTTTCTCAAGTTAATGAGGCTAAGGAAAGTTGGTTTGACGATGAAAATTTTATGTCTTACGAGTTGCAGCTAAACCGAGACAAGCTTGAGGAAATTCTGGAATCTAGGCAGTTGTTAGAACAGTTGCGGGAAAGTTTAGATGAAGTGCTGAGTATTGCACTGGGAAAAGGTATCGGCAAAGCAGATATAGAAGAGGTTTTGCTGGTAGGAGGAACTTCTCTAATTCCGGCTGTATCTAATTTAGTGGTTTCGTATTTTGGGCGGCAAAAAGTCCAAAGAGACAAGCCGTTTGAAGCGGTGGCACACGGTGCTTTAGCGTTGACACAATTAGCGAGTGTTGACGATTATTTGCGCCACAGCTATGCAATTCGCCTCTGGGAACCTTATGCTAAAGCTTATGCTTATTCGCCGATATTTAGCAAGGAAATGAAGTATCCCTGTCAAAGTTCCGAAGAGTTGACGCTGCAAGTGGCAATTGAAGGGCAAAGGGAAATTCGGTTAGATATTGGGGAAGTTGCGGAGGTATCGCAAGCAGAGGTTATTTTTAACGAAAAAGGGCAAATGACGAGCAGCTTGCTCAACAAAAAAACGGATTTTCGGTCTCTGGAAAGCCATCACCAGCAGGTTTGCGTAGCGCATTTGAATCCGCCCGGGGTATTGGGAATTGACAGGGTTTCGGTGAGTTTTGAGGTGGATGAGAGGCGGGTTTTGTTGGCGACGGTGCGGGATTTGGTGACTGGTAAGGTGTTGGTGGAAAAAGGGGCGATCGCCAAACTGCAATAATGGTAAAATTTTTAGATAACATTCGGATATTGACATAGATACTACACAAACTCTCGTCCGAATGGTGCGCGGACGGAAGAATATTTATTTAAATCAAATTTATGCCGCCATGAAAAAGCAACAAAATAAATTCAGCCACCTGACGGCCATCGAAAGAATTTCTTTGTCATTTCCGGCAAGATTTTTATTAGATAAAAACTTGCTGCAAGGCAAAGTTTTAGATTTTGGGTGCGGCTTCGGCAGCGATGTTAGATTGTTGCAGCAAAAAGGCTTAGATATTGCGGGTTATGACCCTTATTATTTCCCACAATTTCCCGAAGATAAATTCGACACAATCATTTGTTTTTATGTTTTGAATGTTTTGTTTCCTGAAGAACAAGCTAATGTCCTGATGGAAGTGTCGCACCTGTTGAAACCGGGAGGAAATGCGTATTTTGCGGTGAGAAGGGATATCAAAAAAGAAGGCTTTCGAGAACATTATGTCCACAAAAAGCCTACATATCAGTGCATTGTCCAACTTCCATTTAAGCCAGTTCACCTAGATGAGTATTGCGAAATTTACAAATACGTGCATTACAACCATCAAAGAAATTCTACTAATAACTGCATATTCTGCAATCCGTATAAAAACCTAATTTTGCTAACTGAATCAGCAACCGCTTATGCGATGTTTGACGGTTATCCCGCCAGCAAAGGTCATGTTTTAATCATCCCCAAGCGTCACGTCGCCAATTATTTTGAACTGCCGTTTCGGGAGCAATCGGCTTGCTGGTTTATGGCTAATAAGGTGCAAGAAATGTTAAGTAAAGAGTTTCAGCCAGACGGTTTTAATGTGGGAATCAATATTAATAAACAGGCTGGTCAAAGTCGCAGTCACGCGGCTATTCATGTTATCCCCCGTTACAAGGGCGATGCGGCTGGGAATAAAGGCGGAATTAGGTATGTGATTCCGAAGAGTGAAAAATAAAAGTTAGCCTATTGTGAAAAGAATTCTTTTTTACCGCAGAGGCGCAGAGAACACAGAGGAATAGAGAAGAGAGGAATTCATAATTTTTGTAAGGATTGTTATACTTGAGCAAAGGGCGAGCAAAATAGAGTTAAAATGTGTTTGCAAGGTCTAAAACTACACATTAGCAGCAATTTGGTGTTCTGTTTATGTCTAAGCGCAAAAAGCAAGAATGGCTTAAGGAAACTCTAGAGCTCAAAGAAGACCACAATTGGAAGTCAAAGCCTGGAAATCGAATTTTTGTAGCAGGAAGAGGTGCAGTCCGCTTTGATGTCCCGGAAGATTGGCATTTTGAACCGGATACTAATTCGTTCCGGTTTACGGATAAAAAGCCGCCGGATGATGATTGTCGTTTGGAGGTTTCGTTTAATTTGCTACCACCTGGTAACTGGGGAGATTTTCCGTTGGTGCCGCTATTACAGAAGGTAGTTGAAGATGATACGCGAAATCCGATCGCTTTTGGGGAAATTATCCAATTGAAGCGGCAAACTGCCCGCGTTGTTTGGACTGAATTTAAGTTTATCGACCCTCCAGAGCAGCGGGAAGCTTATTCGCGAATCTGTATTGGATTGGGTTCTAATGTTCAGTGTTTGATTACTTTTGATTACTGGGTTGACGATGCAGAGCGTTTGACTCCTGTCTGGGATACGGTGATGGATTCGTTAGTTCTGGGTTTGTTTATTAGCGACCCTCGAACGGGGTTCGCACGTCCAGACTAGACCGATTTTCTGGGAAACTTTCAACAACTAATTTTGCTAAGTGTTGGATTCGCAAGCCATCGGTCAGTAAATTTAGAACCTACATTAAACTTTACAACCGCTTTGCCATGTAAATATCTGGCTTGCCAATTCCGTTCGCGTCGGGCATCACTCCCACGATCGCAAAACCCATTTTTTGATAAAATTCGTAGGGATGACCGCGCAAGTTTCTAATTTTGGCGACGTGTTCCCAAACGTTAGGATAAAGATCGATGCCTGAAAGAGTTGTTTGATTGTCTTCGTCGTCGGTGCCCACCCACAGCACGAGCCCTCCCCGGTTTTTAGCTTCGGTTGCTAAATCAGCTACGAGCGATCGACCAATTCCTTGTCCGCGAAATTCTGTTCCCACTACCAGCGGGTGAAGTTCCCAAACATTACCGTCATACTGTTTAATCCCGCCAATCCATCCCAAAACTTGATTGCTGTCGCCGACAGCAATTCGACTGATGCGATCGGCTCCGAAAGATTCTTGCACTTCTTGCAAAGCAGATTTTAGATCGGGCCAAGCATCGGGCCAATGCTCTTTAAAACCTTCAACTATTAATCTAGCTACCTGTTGAATTTTTGGCTCGTCGCCAGCACGCAAATCTGTAATTTGTACGTTCATGAATTTACAGACTAAATCAAGGATTACGGACTAATACGCTCACACACCGGATTTTATAACCGGGGTAAACGGCAAAAACTAAATATTATTAATAGTCTTCAGGCTCCTTATGTTCCCAAAGGGAAAAGTTATTATTGGAAAGTTGCGATCGCCAATTCCCCGCAAAATACTAACACAAGTGCCCTACAATTATCCCACCATCTGGCATCAACCAACCTGCTAACCCCATGCTTTGCGATTACCTGGTACAAATCCTCACCGCCCGCGTCTACGATGTTGCTCAAGAAACAGCCCTAGAAGTAGCCCCGAATCTATCAGCACGGCTCAACAATAAACTTTTGCTGAAGCGAGAGGATATGCAGTCGGTGTTTTCCTTCAAGCTGCGGGGTGCGTACAACAAAATGGCGCAACTGTCGCCGGATTTGCTAGCACAAGGTGTGATTGCAGCTTCCGCCGGCAACCACGCCCAAGGAGTTGCCCTCGCCGCCCGCCACCTGGGAACTCGCGCGATCATAGTCATGCCCGTAACGACGCCGCAGGTGAAGGTAAATGCGGTGATAGCCCGTGGTGGAGAGGTAGTTTTGCATGGGGATGCTTACGATGATGCTTACGCTTTTGCGCGTCAATTAGAGGCGGAAAAAGGTATGACTTTTATTCACCCTTTTGATGACCCCTACGTAATTGCTGGACAGGGTACGATCGGCATGGAAATTCTGCGGCAACATCAAAAACCAATTCACGCGATTTTTGTGGCAATTGGCGGCGGCGGATTGATTTCGGGAATTGCGGCCTATGTCAAGCGGTTGCGGCCGGAAATTAAGATTATTGGCGTCGAACCCATCGATTCCGATGCAATGAATCAATCGCTGAAAGCGGGTAAACGGGTGCGTTTGTCGCAGGTGGGTTTATTTGCTGACGGCGTTGCTGTGCGGGAAGTGGGGGAGGAAACTTTTCGGCTGTGTCAGGAGTATGTGGATGAGATTATTTTGGTGGATACGGATGATGTTTGCGCGGCGATTAAGGATGTTTTTGAAGATACGCGATCGATCTTAGAACCTGCTGGCGCTTTGGCGATCGCAGGTGCGAAAGCTTACGTGGAACGGGAACAAATCGCAGGAGAAACATTAATTGCTGTAGCTTGCGGCGCGAACATGAATTTCGATCGGCTGCGTTTTGTAGCAGAAAGAGCCGAGTTTGGTGAACGCCGCGAAGCCATTTTTGCAGTCACCATTCCCGAACAACCGGGAAGTCTCCGCAGGTTTTGCGAATGTCTGGGCAAACGCAATTTAACTGAATTTAGCTATCGAATTGCGGATGAGAAAGAGGCACATATTTTTATCGGTGTACAAATTCAAAACCGTGCCGATGCGGTGAAGATAGCTGCAAGTTTTGAAGATTGTGGCTTCAACACTTTGGATTTAACTGATGATGAATTAACGAAATTGCACGTGCGGCATATGGTGGGCGGGCGTTCAATGCTGGCACATCACGAATTGTTTTATCGCTTTGAATTTCCCGAACGTCCGGGTGCGTTGATGAAGTTTGTGAGTTCGATGAGTCCTAACTGGAATATCAGCGTTTTTCACTATCGGAATAACGGCGCAGATTACGGGCGAATTGTGGTGGGAATTCAGGTACCGCCGGATGAGATGAAAGAGTGGCAGGCTTTTTTGGATACGCTGGGCTATCAGTATGGAGATGAGAGTCAGAATCCGGCGTATAAGTTGTTTTTGAGGTAGGTTTTGGGGTAGGTTTTGGGGTGGGTTTTTGGGGAAAGGGCGATCGGGCTTTTAGTGCGGCCAAGCTAAATTAAACGGTTGCAACTCATCATAAAGGGAGATACTGAATTTGTCCTGCCAATTCTCCCTCAAGACTGCACTCCAGAAGGATTAGAATATCCTCAATAACTCGACCAATGGGTGCATCGAAGGTAATTTCAAAAACTCCTGGCATTGACTTACCTGCCGCCATACGTTCATAGGCATAGCGGGTAATCGTAGCAACATCATGGGTTAGTAATATCCGATCTTCTTCGGCAGCCCATTCCAGAACTATTGGATCGCCTTCACCGGATAAGCCAACGTCTTGGACGCGAATAATATCTATGTCAGGTTTCCGACGTATCAAACCTCTAACAATGGTATTATCAAAGTTTTCGTCAGCCAAAAACTTCATGCTGATTTCTCTGCCTTGCGGGCCAGCAATCTGTCACGCAATCCCTGCGGATCAAACCTTGCCTCATTCATTTTGCGAATCTCTTGTGCTTGTTGCTGTCTTTGCTGCAAATACGTTTCGACTTCCTGCTGATGATTGAGGTAAAAACCGATGGTGGCATACACGTCAGCTAATCTCAACGACGGATAACGATAAACGATTTCCTCTGCGGTTGTTCCCTGCTTAAACACTGCAATCACGGTATCTAAAGTCACGCGAGTGTTACCGACTCGCACTACACCGTCAGCATTGGTCTTTAGGGGGGCTGGTTCAGCTACAACTGCTAATGTCATGGCAACCTTAACGCTTACTGTCTGAATTATATCAGAAAGGCGATATGACTTTCAGGGAAAATGTCAGTTAGAGGGGTAATATCGCCAGCAGCGATTTCTTGACGTACCATCTCGCTAGACTATCCCACTGAGCATCTGTGTAGCTTCAAATTCAGCTTTCCATGCTCGTTCATCTTCTAATTCGGTAAGGAGGCGAACCGCGATCGCATCTTGTTCGTCTGCTGATAAAGTTTTCAATTGGGCGATCGCGCGATCGAGCAATTCAATCATAATTGATAAATTACGGCAGTTTGGTTTGAGCGAAAAACGAATTGCAGAAGCGCTAGATATACCTTTAGAGCAGGTTAAGCAGGTGGACTTGGATTCTCCAAAATCTCGGGGATAAAAGTTTTGCCGTCAATCGGTGAAGTATGTTCGGAAACAGCAACAGCAGCATCTATCTTAACTCGTACAAAATCGCTCCTCTCGCGATCGCCCTTATCGTATTCATCCAACAATCGCAAAGGAACTTCCAGCACTTCTTGAGCCGATCGCTATTGGTCAGTTTGTAGCTTAGTTTGGAGGAATTGCTCTTGTGCAGCTTCTGGAGTGCTGCGGAGATCCGCTTTTTTGCCGTTTCGCTCATGTTAAACGTGCCTTCGTGGGAAGCCCGCGCTGCTACAATTAGCGGTTGTCCATCCTTCAGCACCGCGCGAAAGTAGCGCTGCACTGGCTGGGGTAAATCGGCAATTTCCCGCGCATCAAATGTGAGAGGTTTAATGGGTAAGTGTGCAGCTTCCAGATTTGCTCGCAGTTCCTGGGTACCCAGATCCCAGCGGTATGCTCCAAGGGCGATCGCGCTAACAATGCCAACTACAAGCGCGAGGATAATTAGTACGATCGCCGATCGCCACATGGTGATTCCTCTTGATACCTAAAAACGAGTTAATCAAGCGCGAATCTTAAACCCATCTACCCACTACAACTCTCAGCGTTCCATCTGCCAAAGTTTCCTCTTCTTCAACATGAAAACCCTCTGACTGCACCGCCGCCATCAAAGTTTTCCGCGCGTATTTTTGACTAATTGAATTGACAAGATCCTTCTGATTAATTCGAGCGCCCCAAAAATCCGCTACCAATTCGTAATCCTCTCCGTTGCGGCGAAAACCCAAATCGTAACCATTGGATTGCCGAATCACGTACTCCGCATTAGTTTTGTCACCCTGATAACCCCGTACCTGCACATTGGACTCTACTTGATAACCCAACTCTTCCAACACTTGATGCAGCAGTTCGCCGTTCTTGATCTGAACCTTGATAGTTGTGAAGTGTGACATATCACTTTCGGATTTTTGTGTAAAACGCTGATTTGATTATAATAGCATAAACAGCAACAGTCAATAAGTTAGGAATTGTGATCTTAAACCCGGTTTTAGCGCCCCCGAAAGCAGCCAGGTTACAAGCCCCCGGATTCATCTGTGCAGAAATTAAAAACATAGTAGCCGATAACAATTCCCCAGATTCATCCGTGAGTTCGCTTTCTTCAATCCTCCAATTCTTCAAATCTAAAATCTAAAATCTAGAATCTAAAATCGTATGATGGCCGACAATTCTAACCAACCCAGAGAATATGATGCCGTCCTCGGCGGTCATAGTCAAATCCCGATCGCCGGCGCTGTTTTGGGAGGCATTGCCGGGGTCAAGCAGCGCTTCAACAGTCCTAGTATCGAGGCTCGGATTGCCGCTGTTAAAGATGCTCCTAAATACGGAGGCGCTGGTTTAAATTTAGCAATTGAGGCGCTGCTTGACCCCGCAGCAGAAGTGCAGCGAGTTGCTTATTTAATTTTGCGATCGAGGACAGAACCTCTAGTGCGCCAAGCTTTAAAAGACTTCGTGCCTTACAAGCTTTTTGACTGCATTCGCACGGTCAAAACTGGGACAAATGTTGCGATTAGTCCCGGAGGTGATCGCACGGCGAGTTTACACGGCAAAATAATTAGAATTTGCGATGTAGATACAGGAGAAATACTCTATACTCTTGAGAAGTATCCCCGCGCTCAAGAAACTTTTGTCCTTTGCCAAGAAAGTGAAGTGTTTGTGAGGAGCAGAAATACTCCGAAACATCGTGCGATCGAAATTTGGCATGAAGGAGAATTGCGGCATACTTCTCTCGGACATGAAGGGGAAATTACCGCAATTGTCATCAGTCCCGACAGTCAAGTTATCGCCAGCGGTTCGGCAGATACGACTATCAAAATATGGAATTTAGAGACTGGAAAGTTAATGTGTACTTTTGGTAGTCTTTTAACTTGGGGAGCTCATAAAGCAGGAATTGTTAGTCTGGCTTTTAGCCCGATCGCACAAACTCTCGCTAGCAGCAGTTCTGACGGTACAATTAAACTGTGGAATCTCCGCAGCAGAGAGTGCTCTCAAACAATTAAAGGTTATGCGAATTGTCTGGCTATGAGTCCAGACGGCCAGACTTTGGCTACTGGCGGCTGGGACAGAAACATTCAACTGCGGCAGCTATCGAATCCAGATAGTTCAATCACTTTGGCAGGGCATTTTAACTCGATAAATGCGATCGCCTTTAGTCCCGACGGACTGACTGTTGTCAGTGCTAGTGCCGATGGTAATATCAAATTTTGGAATGCCAGTACGGGCGAAAATTTTTACACTCTCAGCGGACATCAAAGCTCTGTTACTTGTCTTACTTTTAGCAGCGATGGTGAAACTATTATCAGTGGCAGTATAGACAAAACTGTCAAAACTTGGGGAGTTAATTGAAGGAAGTTCGGCAACGGATTCTGTAACGGATGTAGCGGATGGAAGAAATAGGGAATAGAGAATAGGGAATAGGGAATAGGGCAGAAGGCGGAAGGCAGAAAGAAGAGGGAATCGACCTCATGATTTTCACCAATTAAGTACCTCCTAACCATTCAGGCGCTGCCTATATTTCAATTTTCCCGATTCCCTCTTCCTCGGTGCGTGAATCTACGCAAAACCATATAATAAATTTACAATCTCAGTTCTTGTGCAAGCCGAAGATTGCGGAACTTCTTTTTGCAATACTACAAATAGTTACCGTAAAAATACCGACGGGCAGGCATTATTCAGGTTATTATCAATTTGTGAACTGTGGTCAGAAAGCCTGAGCAAGGGGCTATTTCGGAATCCTTTAAAGTAGCTTTAATATATGGCATCTTGGTCGGATGAGTATTCCTGCTAATTGTAATATTTGACTTAAAAAGTTTATGCTTAAAAGATAGGCTGGGGTTAAATATACAGTGCGCCCTAGAGTAACCATGTCACACTGCAACCAATCTATCTGTCGTTCCCGCAATCTCGCAGAAATGTGCGATACTGCTGCCAGTTGGCAGCAAAAAGCCGATCGACTAACGGTAGAATTAAACACCACCCAGGATCTGCTTCACGCAGAAATCGATCGGCTCAAACAAGCCAACGAAACCCTTCACGCCGCTGTCAGTTGTGCCCCAATTTTCCTGTGGGCAACCGACAGAGAAGGCAAGTTAACCCTTGCAACAGGGAAAGGATTAGAAAATTTGGGACTCAAACCAGGTGCAACTGTCGGGCTATCGATTTTTGAAGTTTACAGCAGCCAGCCAGATATCTTAGAAAAGATTGCCGAGGTATTAGCAGGAAACGATCGTACTTGGAACGTCCGAGAGAGGCATTTTATCCACGAAATTCGATCGGCAGCGCTGCGAGATGGAAACGGCGAAGTGGTTGGGGCAGTGGGTGTTTCTACAGAAATTACCGAGCGCGAGCAGTCGATCGCAACTCTGGAAACGGCAAATCAAGAATTAGAAGAGAGACTTCAGCAGCAGACGGCAGTCTTCAACGCAGCACTTGCCGAAAGCGAAAAAAAGTACCGCAACCTCCTCGAAACTTCCGAAGAATTGATTTGGTCGATCGATATTGAAGGTTTCTTGACTTTTGTCAATTCCGCCGCCAAACGCATCTACGGTTACGAACCGCCAGAAATGATCGGACGCAGCTTCACCGATTTTTTAGTTCCCGACCAAAAAACTAGACCAATAGAAATATGTGCACAACTTTTAGCGAGAACTAAAATTCAGTCACAAATCGCTAATTCTCCTTACGAAACAGTACACATTCGCAAAGATGGTACTCCCGTCCACCTGCGCGTCAACAGCATCGTCAACCAAGCGGAAAACGGCGCTATTTTAGGCTTGTGCGGAACGGCAACAGATATTAGCGATCGCAAGCGATCGGAAGAAGCACTCCAAGAAGCTACAGACCAACTTCGGGCCGTGTTGGATGCCGTGCCCGGACTGATTTCTTGGATCAGTTCAGATTTGCGGTATATTGGAGTCAACCAGCACTTAGCAACCTCGTTCAACCTGTCTCCTGAAACCTTTGTAGGTCAAGAAATTAACTTTCTCGACAAAGGTTCGACTTTTGGAGAACTGATCCGAATTTTTTTTAACAGTTCATCTCAGCAAACCTGGCAAGAAATAGAAATAGAAATTAACGGTTACGTCCGCAACTATTTGATAGTAGCTCAGAAATATCATCAGGGAAATGCAGCAGTTTCAGTAGGGATAGACATTACCGACCGCAAACGCGCCGAAGCTCAAAAAACCCAATTAATCGCTTCTTTGCAAGAGTCGGAACGCAAATTTCGCAGCCTTTACGAAGCCACCAGCGACGCAGTAATGCTACTGGAAGAAGACGAAGTTTTTGACTGCAACCACGCCACCCTAACCCTATTTGGGTGCAGTAATAAAGAACAGTTTTACGGTAAAAAATTAAGCCAATTTTCGCCGCAATTTCAGCCGAGTGGACAAGACTCATCCAGTCTAGTAGCACAGAGAATATCGACAGCAATGAAAACAGGTAGCTGTCGCTTTGACTGGTTACACAAACGGTTAGACGGTTCAGAATTTCCCGCTGAGGTGCTGTTAAATGCAATGGAAATTAACGGGAAAAAAGTAATTCAAGCAGTAGTGCGGGACATTACAGATCGCAAGCGCGACGAGGATGGCATCAAAGCATCCCTTGCAGAAAAAGAAGTTCTACTCAAAGAAATTCACCACCGCGTCAAAAACAACCTCCAAGTTATTTCCAGTTTGCTCAAACTTCAGTCCCGCTACATCCAAGACAGCCGCGTTAGCGAAATGTTAAAAGAAAGCCAAAACCGAGTCAGCTCAATGGCTCTGGTTCACGAACAATTGTATCAATCCAAAGACTTGTCAAAAATTGACTTTGCTGAATATATCCAAAATCTCGCAAACAATTTATTCCAAGCTTATGAAATTCATGCAGAATGCGTTAATTTAGAAACAAATATTATGCCGTGTTTTCTCAATATTGATACGGCAGTTCCTTGCGGCTTAATTATTAACGAACTCGTGACAAATGCCCTTAAATATGCTTTTAAAGGACAAATAAAAGGTAAAATCAACATAGATTTTTCTTTAAATAAAAACCGATTTTGCGTCCTAAGCGTGAGCGACAGCGGAATTGGTTTCCCTCAAGACTTAGATTATCGAAAAGCCCGAACTTTGGGTTTGCGACTGGTCGGGTCTTTAGTCAAGCAGATCCGGGGCAAAATAGAACTGTTAGACACTGCTGGTACGACTTTTAAAATAACCTTTCCCCAACCCAAATACACTCATAGGAGAGAATTTAGTGTCTAACAAAAAAATTCTGATAGTTGAAGACGAGAGCATCGTTGCGGAAGACATTTCCGACAGCTTAATCTCTCTAGGATATAGAATAACTGGTATGGTCTATTCGGGAGAAGAAGCGATTGAATCGGCAGCCAAATTCCGACCAGATTTAGTTTTGATGGATGTTAACTTGCAAGGAGAAATAGACGGTATTACGGCAGCAGAAGAAATTCGTTCGCGATTTCAAATTCCAGTAGTTTATCTGACAGCTTATGCCGATGAAAATACTTTGCGACGAGTCAATAGTACAAAACCCTTCGGCTATATTGTCAAGCCATTTGAAGAAAAAAACTTGCACACCACTATTCAACTAGCACTCTACCGACATCAGTATGACAGCTTGACCAATCTGCCGAATCGTTCATTGTTGCGAGAAAAGTTAAGCCGAATATTAGATGGTCAAAAAGAATTTTTAGGAGTCGTTCCGCTTGTCACGGTTAGCTTAGATAAAATCAACCGCATTAACAGTACCTTGGGGCACGATATCGGCGACTCTGTGCTTTGTACCATCGCCCAGCGGCTAAGTAACTGCATGGAAAACATTGATATTGTTGCTCGCTTGGAAGCAGCCGAATTTGCGCTGATTCTCAAACCAGTTGAAGAAAAACAGGATGTGGCTAACATTGCTCAAAACATTTTAGATATTGTATCCCAAGGCATGATTGTCAAAAATTGCGAAGTGTATGTCACTGCTAGTATGGGGATCTGCTTGTATCCAGGGGACGGCATCGACGGAGATGAAATGCTGAAAAATGCTTATATAGCAATGTATCAATCTCAGCTAGAAGGCGGTAATAATTATCATTTTTACACGGAAAAAAATGCAAGTTATTTCATCAATACACTTCTTCAAGAAACTTCCCTGCGCCATGCTTTAAAAAGTTCAGAATTTGAAGTATACTATCAGCCGCAAATTGAAATTAAAACAGGTAAAATGATTGGTGCTGAAGCTTTGGTGCGGTGGAATCATCCAAAACGGGGGCGAGTTTCCCCGGGGGAATTTATTCCAATGGCTGAAGAAATGGGCTTGATTGCACCGTTGGGCGAATGGGTATTAGAGACTGCTTGCAGGCAAGCTCAAACATGGCAAAGAGCAGGTTTGCCGCCCCTGCGAGTGGCAGTTAACGTGTCAGCCCGTCAATTCGAGCGCCAAAATTTCACGGAAAGAGTCAGGGAGATATTAACAGAAACTGGTCTCGATCCCAAGTATTTGGAATTAGAACTGACGGAAAGTCTGGTTTTGCAAGACGAAATTGCAGCAGCTAAAGCTTTTACGGTGTGGAGGGATCTGGGGATTAGGATAGCAATTGATGATTTTGGGACGGGATATTCTTCTTTGAGTTATCCAAAACGCTTTCCATTTGATGCGATAAAAATTGACAAGAGTTTTATTCGGGATATTGCAGACGATCGCCAAAATGCAGCGATTACAGTAGCTATTATTCAAATGGCACACTCCATGAACATGAGGGTGGTTGCTGAGGGGGTAGAAAATGAGCAGGAACTAGATTTTTTGTGCGATCGCGAGTGCGACGAAATTCAAGGTTATTTTTTCAGCCAGCCTTTGCCAAGGGCTGAGTTTGAAGCGCTGCTGAAAAGCGATAAGTGCTGGGAGTTATGCTGCAGGAAGAAGGAAGCAGCAACTTTAAACTCAGGTTTCAGCAAACAAGAAACTCCTAATCGTCTTGGCAGTTGCTATAAAATAGGATAATGGGTAATGGGTAATGGGTAATTTTCCCTAATTACTGATGACTAATGATTAATTCAAAAGATCTGCTCGCCCAACCAACCGTCCCAGCCACAGCCCGAAACCGGAAGTAGCCACCAACAGGATAAACGTATAAAGCCCGCTGCCGTTGTTGCTCAACCTTTCTGCAGCGACCATCCGCGCCACAACTCCAGCAATAATGCCGATCGCAGCCCAAGCCCCATAAACAGTCTTAGACCCGGCGATAGCGAAAGCTTGGACGATCACCCCCGAACCCGCCCCAGCCCACACCCCAGCCCACGCCCCAATCCCCAGCCCGATCGCACCTCCGAGCCCGACGGGACCGCCAGAATTCCCACCTACTTCCGCCGCCAGCCCGCACGTCAAGCCGACAATCGCCCAACACACGGCCGCCGCCAGCACCTTAACCCAATTCCCAGAATCTGTTCCCGCCATCAAT
This sequence comes from Microcoleus sp. B3-A4, assembly GCF_036705385.1. Classification (NCBI taxonomy): domain Bacteria; kingdom Bacillati; phylum Cyanobacteriota; class Cyanophyceae; order Oscillatoriales; family Microcoleaceae; genus Microcoleus; species Microcoleus sp. B3-A4. The sequence continues at coordinate 60,583 of NZ_JAUBUI010000023.1, forward strand.
CCCACCACTGTCACCACTCCCCCTACACCCAAAACAGCAGCCACAGCCCGCGACTCGGCCTCGGAACTGGCGATCGCTCCCAAACCAGCCCCAACGGCGCCCCAAGCAGCCCCTGTTTCCATTCCTCCCGCCTGAAAACCGGCGATCGACCCCCCCACCGCCCCACCTAAAACTAACGCTGCCAGCCACACTCTAGGCGTTGCCGAACCCTCCGCCAGCAAAATCGCGGCCCACAGCCAATCGGCACCACAAATTAAAGCCCACATCCACGGCCGGGCGACTGATTCCCTTGATTCCGTCAAAATCCAACCGGTCAAAGCGTAACTCGCCACGGCGATTGCCAGCGGCCACCAAGGGAAGCTTGAATAGTGTTGAGATGGCCGCACTTCCCTCGGCGCGCTTCGCGGTTTTGAGTATTGAGTTGAAAATTCTTTTTTCCTTTTCGAGGTAAGCTTTCGATAGTGTTGAGATGGCCGTGCTTCCCTCGTAACGCTTCGCCCTGGTTGCTTTCTGCCCCGCCACGCTTGACGGTTGTAAGTGGTAAATCGTTTCTTGCTTGAAGAGTTCTTTTGAGTTTGAAATTTTTTGGAGGCGGTTTTTGGGCGGGTTTGACTGCGCTGGGAACCAGGCCTAGCGGCTGATTTTCGAGAAGGCCTTCTCAGCGGCTTTTCCGGCGCAGGCGGCGGTGGCTGCGGAAACTGTTTTTCGATCGACCCCGATGATTCAGGCTGACTCAGAAACAACACCAACTGCTGGTAAGCTTCATTAATTTCTGTTAATCTTTGGTGAGCTTTTTGTTGCAGGCGCTCATTGTTGGCAAACCGATCGGGATGCCACACAAACGCTAAATCCCTGTAAGCGCGCTTAATTTCTTCTAAGGAAGCTCCAGGCTCAATTTCGAGGATTTCGTAGCATCGATTAATGTCAGCCATAGGCTTCGATCTGCAGGTGTTTGTAAATTCGCGTGAAGCGAAGCTATCCGGTAGGGAATCCCACTTAACATCTTCTACTATTCTCAGCCAAGCTGCACAGTAAGCCGAGACCCCCTCAACTGTCAACCGTTCTCAAGTCTCTCGGCCATCCTTCCGGTCGATCAATGCCGACTGACAACTGAGTACAATGAGAAAATCCTTTCGTGCGATCGGTAACTGTGTCTGTGTCGGCAAATCAAGCTCCCATCTTCATCTTAGTTGACGGTCACTCCCTGGCCTTTCGCTCCTACTTCGCCTTTGCCAAAAGTCGAGATGGGGGTTTGCGAACTACGACGGGCATTCCCACCAGCGTCTGTTTTGGCTTTCTCAAGTCGCTGCTGGAAGTAATGGCGGCCCACGACCCCCAGTACATGGCGATCGCCTTTGACCTCGCCACACCCACATTTCGCCACGAAGCAGACGACACGTACAAAGCGGGTCGAGCAGAAACACCGGAAGATTTTAAGCCGGATATCAAAAACCTGCAAGAATTGCTCACCTATTTGAATTTACCTGCAATAACTGCTCCGGGCTACGAGGCGGACGATGTTTTGGGAACTTTGGCAAACAAAGCCAGCGCGGCGGGTTATCAGGTCAAAATCCTCACGGGCGATCGAGATTTGTTTCAATTAGTAGAAACCGAAAAACAAATCAGCGTATTATATTTGAGTACCGATGAGCTCAGGCGATCGGGCAAAGGTAAATCCCAAGAATACGGCCCGGAAGAAGTCAAAGCCAAACTCGGTATTTTGCCCCAACAAGTAATAGATTACAAAGCTTTGTGCGGCGACAAATCCGACAACATCCCCGGAGTCAAGGGCATCGGCGACAAAACCGCCCTGCAATTGCTGGAAGCTTACAATTCCCTCGACGGCATTTATGCAGCCATCGACGAGATTAAAGGAGCAACTAAGAAAAAGCTAGAAGAAGGCAAAGAAGCTGCTTATCATTCTCAACGCATGGCGACAATAATCCAAGACGTGCCCTTGGAAGTAGACTTAGAAAATTGCCAGCTCAAAGGTTTTGATGAAGCAGCCTTGATCCCGATGCTAGAAAAATTAGAATTTAAGACATTTTTAAGCAAAGTTAAACAAATTCAAAAGCGTTTTGGTGGTGTAGAAGAACCATTGGCAAAAGGCGAACCCGATGCCCATCCCACAATCAATTCAATGGACAGTGGAACAGGCATCTTGCCTGTTTCTGCGGGCGAACCCGATGCCCACCCCCCAATAGATAAGTCACCTGCAACTTCTGAAAGTTCAGAAGACGATGCGTTGTGGTTTTTTAGTCCCGCAGAAACTCTAGCCGCCCAGCAGGAAAACAAACTGCCAATTAAACCCAGAATTATTCAAACAACCGAACAGTTAAACGAATTAGTCCAACTGCTGCAAACCTTCACCGACAAAGCCTCACCCGTGGCGTGGGATACCGAAACCACCGCCATCGAACCGCGAGACGCCGAATTAGTCGGAATTGGCTGCTGTTGGGGAACAGGCGAAGAGGATGTTGCTTACATTCCCACGGGACATAAAACGGGCAAAAACTTGGATAAAGCCACAGTTTTAAATGCTTTGCGTCCGATTTTGGAAAGCGAGAATTATCCCAAGGCGCTGCAAAATGCTAAGTTCGATCGATCGATCCTGCGCTGTCAGGGAATCAAACTAGCCGGAGTCGTCTTCGACACCATGCTAGCCAGTTACGTACTCAATCCCGAAACCAGCCACAGCCTCAGCGAATTGTCAAGGCACTACTTAAAAATTGTTGCCAAAAGTTACAATGAATTAGTGCCGAAAAACAAAACAATTGCTGACATTAGCATTCGAGAAGTAGCAGACTACTGCGGCATGGATGTTCACACCACATTTCAGTTAGTAGGTAAACTGAGAACTGAATTAGATAAAGCTGACGAACATAACTTTCCCGATAAATCTTTGCACAAGTTGCTGCTGGAAGTAGAACAGCCCCTAGAACCAGTTTTAGCTGAAATGGAATTCTGCGGAATTCGCATTGATTCAGCTTACCTGCAAGAACTATCGCAACAGCTAGAAAAGAGCTTAAAAGAAATTGAAGAAAAGACTTATCAAGCAGCGGGGAGAAAGTTTAATTTAGGTTCCCCAAAACAACTCAGCGAGATATTGTTAGAAAAAATCCCGGATGAGTTTCAGAAAAAGTCTCGCAAAACTAAGACTGGATACTCTACAGACGCCGCTGTTTTGGATAAATTGCAAGGAGATCACCCGATTGTAGACGATTTATTAGAACACCGAACATTATCCAAGTTGAAATCAACTTATGTCGATGCTTTGCCGCAGTTAGTGCGTGCAGAAACCGGGCGAGTGCATACAGATTTCAACCAAACTGCAACTGGTACGGGAAGGCTTTCTTCTTCCAATCCAAATTTACAAAATATTCCCATCCGTACCGAGTTCTCACGGCAAATTCGCAAAGCTTTTTTACCAGAAGAAGGTTGGCTGATGGTGTCGGCTGACTATTCTCAAATTGAACTGCGAATTTTGGCTCACTTGAGTCAAGAACCTGTGTTAATTGAAGCTTATCAAAATAACCGAGATGTGCATACCGTAACGGCTCAACTGCTGTTTGAAAAAGAGGAAGTAACCCCAGACGAAAGACGGTTTGGCAAAACGATTAATTTTGGGGTAATTTACGGTATGGGGGCGATTAAGTTTGGTCGTTCGATGGGCAAAACTTCAGCAGACGGTAAAAAATTTATTGAACGATTTAACCAGCGTTACAGTAAAGTTTTTGAATATTTGGAGAAAGTAAAAAAAGAGGCGATCGCCCTCGGATACGTTACCACAATTCTAGGCCGCCGCCGCTATTTAAAATTCGAGAGCGAAAGCCTCCTCGACTTAAAAGGCCGCAATCCCCAAGACATTCACTCCGATAGACTTAAATCTGTCAGCAGAGATGACGCCCAATCTTTGCGGGCCGCAGCCAACGCTCCCATTCAAGGCTCTAGTGCTGATATCATTAAACTTGCCATGATTGAGGTACACAAAATTTTGCAAAACTATCAGGCGCGGCTGCTGCTGCAAGTTCACGATGAATTAATCTTTGAAGTACCTCCCGATGAATGGGAAGAATTGCAACCGAAAATTAGAACTGCGATGGAAAATGCTCTGCCACTTAGCGTACCGCTGATAGTTGACATCCACGCTGGGCAAAATTGGATGGAAACTAAATAAAACAGAGAAATATGACCAAAACAAAAATCCCCTTTTTCCCAAAAATAAAAACCTTAAGTGCAGTTGCTCTGCTATTGCTACTATTTGGGTGCCCCCAAAAGTTAGCGCCCAACAACTATGCTGTCAAGCGAGTCAGCGACGGCGACACCCTTGTCGCCAGTGATGCCGCCGGGAAAGATATAAAAGTGCGTTTTGCCTGTGTAGATGCACCGGAAGTCGCGCACACAAATGCTGAGAAAAATAGCAAAGCATCAGCACTAAAAAATCAATTTAAGTGGGGCAATTTAGCGCACCAAAGAATGCAGCAGCTAGTCAAAAAAGGGGGCGGTCGCGTTGTTTTGACCGTCACCGATACTGACCGCTACGGCCGCAAAGTTAGCGAAGTTCGTTTGCCAAACGGCACATTTGCCCAAGAAGTTTTGACCCGCGAAGGATTAGCAATGGTTTACCGTCCTTACTTGAAAAACTGTCCCAGTGCTAGTGTTCTGGAACAAGCGGAAGCCGAAGCTAAGAAAAATCGCCGCGGCGTTTGGGGAGATTCCAAGTTTGTTCCTGCGTGGAAATTTCGGAAGAGTGATAAATGATCGGAATAAGGAAGTTAGGCAATGGATTGTAGAAGGGATTTAACGGAGGGATTTTGAGTAGCGACACGGCATTGCCGTGTCCTTACGGTTAGCTTTGACTTTTAATAATTGGTATAAGATTGAGGATGGTAGCAAGACTTTTTTAAATTTGTATTATGTTGTTGACAGAGAATCTGGGAACCTGTATCAGAGATTTACAGTCTTGGACAGATTCAGGTCTTGTTAAACCCGGTCTCTACTATAAATCGTAGGTTGAGCTGCGAGGCATCCGCCCAGAAACTGGGTTTCTAGATACTGATGGCGATCGTCCTAATTTAGCTTTCTTCGCCGGAAGCCCCTCGCTATATTTGTACTCAAATTGGCGTCGGGATAAATAGGCGGATTGACCTAGGTACGAAGTCAATCAATAGATGTATTGGATAGACGATCACTCCACTCTTCTACCATCTGAGTGATAGTTTTTTCTCTAGCGCTAGCTACAGCCATAAGTTTATTAATCCTTTTCTCCGATTGTGGAATATGAAGGTTTTTGTTTTTCATGTTGTGTTGTCAATGCGAACACAATAATGCTAACATAGGACTCAAGGAGGGCAACCATGAGAACCGCTTACCAATACCGATTACGTCCAACAAAACAGCAAGTCATTGAAATTGACAAGTGGTTGTCAATGTTGTGCGCTCAGTACAATTACTTGTTGGCTGATAGAGGTAATTGGTTTGAGCAAAACCGTTCTCCTGTTAACGCTTGCCCTTTGGTTTGCCATCTACCAGAACTGCGCGAAAACCCAGACTATTACTCTCAAAAAAAGACGCTACCACACCTAAAAAAAACCCATCCTTGGTACAGCGAGATTTATTCTCAAGTCCTCCAAGATGTAGTCAAGCGAGTCAAAGTAACGTTTGACAGATTTCTCAAGGGTGATAGCAACGGGAAACGAAGTGGTAAGCCTCGGTTTAAAGCGCGTAATCGTTATCGCACTTTCACCTATCCTCAGATAAAAGAAGGATGTTTGCAAGGTAATCACATTGCCTTGCCGATGTTCGGAAAAGTTAAGGTTGTCTTGCATCGTCCTATTCCTGGCGGATTCAAAATTAAAACTGCATCTGTCACTAAGAAAGCTGATGGTTACTATTTGACTATTTCCTTAGAAGACAAAACCGTTCCTGAAATTAAACCAGACTTTAATCCGGATAAAATCACCGGAATTGATGTTGGTTTAAATGAGTTCTTGACAACTTCCGACGGTGAGACGGTTTCTATTCCTCAGCACTACCGGAAATCTCAAAAGCGCTTGCGGGTTCTTCAAAAACGAGTATCGCGTCGTAAAAAGGGACGCAACCGTAGACAGAAAGCCGTCAAACAACTTGGGAAGCAACACAAGAAAGTTGCAGACAAGCGAAAAGATTTCCATTTCAATACCGCTAATCATTTGCTGTCGAAATATGACGTAATGGCTCATGAAGATTTAAACGTAAAAGGACTTGCTCGTACAAGGTTGGCTAAATCTGTGTTGGATGCTGGGTGGTCAAGCTTCCTGTTGATACTGACAAACAAAGCCGTAAATGCTGGTTTGCTAGTAGTTCCAGTAAGTGCCCATAACACCTCACAAGATTGCTCCACCTGTGGTGAGAAAGTACCTAAAAAACTGCATATTCGTTGGCATGACTGTCCTCACTGTGGGTGCAGTCTCGACCGCGACCATAATGCAGCAATCAACATCAGAAGCAGGGCTGAGGGTCATCCAGTCCTTAAAGCGCAACGCCTCCTAAGCAATAGCCGGATTGGTTGCGAAGCCCGTGCCTTATCTGTACTCAGATAGGCGTCGGGAGTATGTCACTACAATACAATCAGGACGAGGTTCTGCTCCTACGGTGTGCAATCTGTGGAGTTTCGGCGATAGCTGACGCCAGATTCATCTCAAACCAGACATGAGTTCGATCGCACTTTTCTCCGACCTGTTTTTTCGGAAAAGTCAACAAATGTGATAGGCTCCAGATAAACTAATAGATTGCTGACAAAAGCGGTCTATTGCAATCACCCAAAATTAACTTTAAGGGACATCAATGAATTTCAAACATCTGGTTATTTCCGGTCTTGCGCTGATCCTCGGTACTGCAATTGTAGGAAATGCGATTGCTCAAGAACTGACCGACAACCAAAAAACGGTTATTTGTCGCTTGAAAACAGAAGTTGACCAGCGGAAAGGCAACGGTCAAAAATTAGTATTTGTGCCGTTGCTGGGCCAGGTTCGCAAGCAAGTTTCATCTCCTTTTAGAGCGACGTTGCATCCTAATGTGGAGTATGTTTTTGTTGGCACTTGCGACGGAAATTGCCAGGATTTAAACCTAGCTCTCAAAGATGCAAGCGGTCAGGAAATCGCTGTCAGTCAAAAAACAGGCGAACTGGCGTCAATCTCTTTTACTCCCCCATCCCAAGGCGAATATCAAATCAGTGCTAAACCTGGCGAATGCACGACTGCAGAGGGTTGCAGTTACGGCCTAGGAATCTTCGTTCCTGCCTCGGCCAACGTACCTAATGCTTCAAGAATTCCTGCGGAAATAGCACAATTTCGACTTTGCCAGTAGGGGAACAGCGAGAGAGTTGTGGGTTGCGAGTAGAGTAGAGTTTTCAATCAGAAATCTAACTCATAACTTGCAACTTATAACTCGCGACTTATATCGCAACCACGCCCGACGGTGAGTACGTTCTTAATGACTGAAACCATGTCTTTGACTGCTTCTTCCTTCTTGCTTTTTTTACTTGGAGCGACTTGCCCGCTCGTATCGCCGAAGGGAAGGGAGCCGAAGGCCGTCGAAGAGCCTTATTTTTTCTGCTATAACTTGTTACGCATAACTCCTCCAAAGTGTCAAGCCGATCGAGCTGTGGAACCCTGCAAAGACCCCACAACTGCCGAAACCTGACTTGAAGCCAGAACTTTATTTACCCTCAGGCAGGCATCAATTAGAATATAGATGGTGCCTCTCAAAGGTGACGAGTACATTGCCCATGTCTTTAACCTTAGCTTTGAAAAATCAACTGCAGAACCGTCCTCAAATAGGCGTCAAAAGTCTGTTGGGCCGCTTAGGTATCAGGCAGAAAATCGGCTGCGGATACGCCTTGGTCCTTGGTATTGCCGTTTTGGGTGCTGTGGCGGGACGGGGAGTAGAATCCTATCACAAACAGCAAGTTAGAGAAAAACTAGCGATCGACCGAGATAAAGCGGAAATCCTGACAAACCTCAATAACACGGTGCAGGAAGTCAGAATTCAGCAGCAAGAGCTGGCGAGTCTGACGGCCAAACCGCAAATTTTCGATCGCCAACGCTCGGAATTCCTGACTCGCGTTGCTCAGATGAGCGGCATCCTCGAACAACTGCAAACCCCGTCGCAGACGAAGAATCCCGAGATTGCCAAAGACTACCAACAGCTTCAACAGTTCGCTCAAGTCAACGGCAAAACCGTAGAATCATACTTTCAACAAGTACAAAAATTGTTGGCTACTGCGAAATTATCTGCTTTGAATCCGAAGCAGCAGCAGGCATTGGGGCAGAACTTGAACAATTTTGTGGCGGGCGAAACTGCTTTGAAACTCAAAGAGTTTTCCGAGGATTCAGCCAAACTGGCCGGCAACTTTCGCGAGAAAGCAGATGAGGCATTTAGAACCTACCAGGAAGCAGAAAAACTTGGAACTCTGATTCTGGTTTGCTCTCTAGCTGTATCCGCCGGTATCGCAGCCCTACTTGCAGCATACACTAGCCGGGCGATCGCCCGCCCCTTAGAAGCCACCACCCTCATCGCCCAGCGAGTTACCGAAGAATCAAACTTTGATTTGCAAGTACCCGTCACTACTTCCGACGAGGTGGGAATGCTGGCAGTGTCTCTCAACGAACTCATTCAGCGGGTAGCAGAATATACAGAAGACTTGCACGAAGCAAAAGTAGCAGCCGAAGCTGCCAACCGCTCGAAAAGTGCATTTCTCGCCAACATGAGCCACGAACTCCGCACTCCCCTCAATGCCATCATCAACTACAGCGAAATGCTGCAAGAAGATGCTCAAGATTCCGGTTCCGAAGATTTTCTCCCCGACTTAGAAAAAATTCAAACCGCAGGCAAACACCTGCTGGATATGATTAGCGACATCCTCGACATTTCTAAAATAGAAGCAGGTCACGTCACCCTTTATTTAGAAAACTTCGACGTGGCGACCATGATTGAAGAAGTGATGACTACGGCTCAACCGCTAGTAGAGAAAAAAGGCAATGCTTTAGCCCTGAAAACCAAAGGTGAACTCGGCACAATGTACGCCGACCAACCGAAAGTGCGGCAAATTCTTCTCAATTTGCTCAGCAATGCTGCCAAATTTACCGAAAAAGGCGTCATTACTATCGGCGTCGAAAGAATTATAATTGAAAAATCCCGACCTGCGAAACAAAATAAAAATAATGATTTTTACTCAGGTTCAAACTACAGTTCTCAAGTGTTAATTTTTAGAGTCAGCGACACCGGCATTGGGATGACCAACGAGCAATTAGAGCAGATATTTAAACCTTTTATTCAAGCTGATGCCTCGACTACCCGCAAGTACGGAGGCACGGGTTTGGGATTGACAATTAGCCAGCGTTTGTGTCAAATTCTCGGCGGCGAAATTAGCGTTGAAAGCGAAGACGGTAAAGGTTCAACTTTTATTGTCAGTCTCCCGGAACGGGTGGTAATGCAGGCATGAAGTCAGGCAAAATATGGATTTTGACACGGATACACGGATTAATTATTGAGCATTAGTCAATAGTCAGGAGGCAGACGTTAAAGGACAAAGAAAGAGCCAGGAAGGAAGAGGGAAATTTTAAAATCTATTGATATAGCAACCGCCAAGGCGGTTAGGGCATCAAGTGTAAATAGCCCCCATTGCCGTGCGATCGCAAAACCCATCTCCAAAGTTGTACTCTTCAATATCAATACTTCGGACAATTTTTGATTACCAACCGTAGAATAAGGGTTTCAAGGCTTCAAGGCGATCGAGCTAGCAAGGGAAAATCGAGGGTTTCAGACTACGAAATAAAAACATCCAGACTATTGAAATATTCAGGGCTTATGAATATTACTCGCGTCTCAGTTGACTCAGCAGGCAATCAGGGCAATCAAAGCCCATTCTCCTTCTCCTATCCTTCCATTTCGCCCGACGGGCGGTTTGTGGCATTTGAGTCTTATTCCACCAATCTCGTGCCGGGGGATACTAACCGTAGCCGGGACATCTTCGTGCGGGACACGCTCACCAATACCATCACCCGCGTCTCTGTAGACTCAGCAGGCAATCAGGCGAATGCAGACTCCTTCAGCCCCTCCATCTCAACCGACGGGAGGTTTGTGGCGTTTCATTCAGATGCCACCAACCTCGTGCCGGGGGATACTAACGATAACCCTGACATCTTCGTGCGGGACACGCTTACCAATACGACCACCCGCGTCTCTGTAGACTCAGAAGGCAATCAGGCGGACGATCAGACGTACTATGGCTCCATCAACCCTTCCATCTCAGCCGACGGACGGTTTGTGGCATTTGAGTCAAAGGACTCCAATCTCGTGCCGGGGGATACTAACGAAACCTACGACATCTTCGTGCGGGACACGCTCACCAATACCACCACCCGCGTCTCTGTAGACTCAGCAGGAAATCAGGGGAACAATACCTCCGTAGACCCATTAACACGCTACGACGACTTTAGACGCAGCGGATCTAAAAACTCCTCCATCTCAGCCGACGGGAGGTTTGTGGCGTTTCAATCATATTCCTCCAACCTTGTGCCGGGGGATACTAACTATAACCCTGACATCTTTGTGCGGGACACGCTTACCAATACCACCACCCGCGTATCAGTAGACTCAGCAGGCAATCAGGGGAACGGGGAGTCCTACAATCCCTCTATTTCAGCCGACGGGCGGTTTGTAGCGTTTAGATCTGATGCCTCCAACCTCGTGCCGGGGGATACTAACGAAACCTACGACATCTTCGTGCGGGACACGCTCACCAATACCACCACCCGCGTATCAGTAGATTCAGCAGGCAATCAGGCGAACGGCGACTCTTCCAACGCGTCCATTTCGGCCAACGGGCGCTTTGTGGCCTTTTATTCAGGTGCCAGCAACCTTGTGCCGGGGGATACTAACAATGCCTCCGACATCTTCGTGCGACACACGCTCACCAATACCACCACCCGTGTGTCAGTAGATGCAGCAGGCAATCAGGGAAACAATGGCTCCTTCTACCCCTCCATCTCAGCAGATGGGCGGAGAGTAGCGTTTAATTCAGATGCCTCCAACCTCGTGCCGGGGGATACTAAAAATACCCGCGATGTCTTTGTTTCTGACACCGGCAACACTCCAGGCAATAACCCTCCTGATAACAACATCAACGGCACTCCCGGCAACGACAACCTGACTGGCACCAGCGGCAACGATATTATCAACGGTGTGGAAGGGAACGACGTACTTACCGGTTTGCGAGGCAACGATATCCTTGTCGGGGGCGACGGCAGCGATATCCTGAATGGCGCCAAAGGTTTTGACACCCTCAACGGCGGTTTGGGAAACGATATTTTAATCGGCGGCGGGGGCAACGATGTCTTTGTTTTAGGTGCCGGGTTGGGAGTTGATACCATCGCTGATTTCGCCAACTCTCAAGATACCCTGCAATTAATCAAGGGCTTGACCTTCGGACAGCTATCAATTTCGCCGGGAACTGACGGCACATTAATTACAGTAGCTAGCAGCGGTGAAGTTTTAGCTTCTTTGATAGGTGTTGCTCCCAATCTCATCGGTTCGGAAGATTTCATCTCGGTCTAGAGATAGTAAAGTGGTCATTTGTGAAATCACTTTTGCTCAGGGAACATGATTAAAATTGGCAAACAATCCTTGTAAGTTTTGATAATTCCCAGGTCAAAACCTGGGAATATAGCAAGCCTAAAGAACAAAGCCTTGTACAACAGTAGTTTTCAAGACTCCTTCAAAAGTACGTTCTGTCTTGTCCACCAGGACAACGACATTGCGCCCGTTCGGAGACAAACGAACTTCTCGGATTGAATAAGAGAACACCCAATCTTGAAAATTGTTCAGCGATCCGAGGACACGCTGCCGACCGTTATGATTAATTACAAGACGCATGGCCGCGCTTTCTTTGCCAGCAGAAGCATTTTTTTGCCGCTGTTCCAGGCGAATTTGTAAAGGCTTTACTGTATTGACTTTGACGGCGACTGTCTCGCTTCCATTGGCTCCGGGAGTACGAGAAATAATGTTCAGTTTAGTTCCAGCTTGAGGAGGAGTTAACTTCAAAGTTTCCCTGCTATTCCAACTTTTTTTAAGCAAGTCATCTTCTGCCATTTTAGTGCTTTTATTGGAGTCGGGTTCGCCATATTTAGTTTGGATACACCCATTTTTGATGCAGGAATTTGCAGCAACTTGGACAATTTGCAATTTTGCTTTGGGAATTCCCGCTCCTGTATCTCTGGAACTTTCTAGATACAAGTAGTAATTGCTGTCGGCGGAAAAACCAGACATCCGGTGTGCGGCACGCCAGGTATTTGCCAAAGCTTCAGGGGCTAGTGCGATCGCGGCACTTGCTATAATACCTAACGAAATTAAAGGTAAAATTTTCATAGCTATATAGTCCTGTTCTGAGAGTTATAGCGGCTGTTATTGATGCGTAAAACAATAACGCTTTCGGTTTAGCTATAGGACTGTGACGATTGTCAAGTCCTCTCTCCCATTTACATGAGTGTTTCTCCATTTTCCGCAGGAGACTGTTTAAGAATGTGGAGTTTTTTCAAGTGGCATTAGAAAGCATTTTTAATGTGAGAGTTGCTTTTATCCAAGAGTGCAACTTTTAGGGGCCGCAGTTTGCTTTTGGCGGCCAGAGACTGCGATAAAGGACGGAAATACCTATCTACAGATAGGGGAACACCGATCCGATCGCCCTCGGCAACTCCCTACAATGACAATTGTACGGGCGATCGAGCAATTGCCCCTACAGCAGCCATCATTTTTAATGCAGGGAATTAAAATTTATGCAACCAAATAATCCAAACCAATTTACCGAAAAAGCCTGGGAAGCCCTCGCCCGCACCCCCGAAATCGTCAAAGCAGCCCAGCAGCAGCAGCTAGAAAGCGAACACTTGATGAAAGCTTTGCTGGAACAAGAATCGGGGCTCGCTAGCAGCTTATTTAACAAAGCGGGAGTTTCTGTAGCAAAGTTGCGCGATCGCACTGATGAGTTTATCAGTCGTCAGCCGAAAATCTCAGGAAGCGGCGGCAACGTTTATCTAGGTCGTTCTCTCGACACTTTGCTCGATCGCGCCGAAACTTATCGCAAAGACTACGGCGATGAATTTATTTCGATCGAGCATTTGATACTAGGTTACGTTAAGGACGATCGTTTTGGCAAAAATCTACTACAAGAATTTAAACTAGATGAAGGCAAGCTCAAAGATATTATTACCCAAGTCCGGGGGAAGAACAAAGTGACCGATCAAAATCCAGAAGGCAAATACGAAGCGCTGGAAAAATACGGCCGAGATTTGACTGAAGCCGCGCGTCAAGGCAAACTCGATCCGGTAATCGGACGGGATGACGAAATCCGCCGCACGATTCAAATTTTGAGCCGTCGCACCAAAAATAATCCGGTATTGATTGGGGAACCGGGAGTCGGCAAAACTGCGATCGCCGAAGGACTCGCCCAGCGAATTATCACCGGAGATGTGCCGCAATCTCTCAAAGACAGACAATTAATTAGCCTAGATATGGGCGCGTTAATTGCCGGGGCAAAATTCCGGGGAGAATTTGAAGAACGCTTGAAAGCGGTGCTCAAAGAAGTGATGGACAGCAACGGCAAAGTCATCTTATTTATCGATGAAATTCACACCGTTGTCGGTGCCGGTGCAACTCAAGGATCGATGGATGCCGGCAACTTACTTAAACCCATGTTAGCGAGGGGAGAATTGCGCTGTATCGGTGCTACAACTCTCGACGAATACCGCAAGTACCTCGAAAAAGATGCGGCACTAGAACGCCGTTTTCAACAAGTTTATGTTGACCAACCGACAGTTGAAGATACTGTCTCGATTTTGCGGGGCTTGAAAGAACGGTACGAAGTTCACCACGGCGTTAAAATTTCTGACAGCGCCCTAGTGGCGGCGGCTACTTTGTCTACTCGATATATTAGCGATCGCTTTCTTCCAGACAAAGCCATTGACTTAGTGGACGAAGCAGCCGCTAAACTCAAAATGGAGATTACCTCCAAGCCGGAAGAACTCGACGAAATCGACCGCAGGATTTTGCAGCTAGAAATGGAGAGACTGTCGCTGCAAAAAGAAAGTAACTCTGCTTCGATAGAACGCTTGGAAAGACTGGAAAAAGACTTAGCCAACTTCAAGGAACAGCAAAACGCTTTGAATGCCCAGTGGCAATCGGAAAAAGGTGTCATCGGCAGCATTCAAAAGATTAAAGAACAGATTGATAAGGTCAATATTGAAATTCAACAAGCTGAGTTAAAATATGACCTGAACCGCGCTGCGGAGTTGAAATACGGCACGTTAACTCAGTTGCAAAAGCAACTGCAAGAAGCGGAAACTCAACTGACAGCAACTCAAACCACAGGTCAAACTCTACTGCGGGAAGAAGTCACCGAATCCGACATTGCCGAGATTATTTCTAAGTGGACGGGAATTCCGATCAGCAAGTTGGTTGAATCGGAAATGCAGAAACTTCTGCAGTTGGAAGATGAACTGCACAAGCGGGTAATCGGACAGGATGAAGCGGTGACGGCGGTTGCAGATGCAATTCAGCGATCGCGCGCAGGTTTAGCCGATCCCAATCGTCCGGTTGCGAGTTTTATCTTCCTCGGCCCCACGGGTGTTGGTAAAACCGAATTAGCCAAAGCATTAGCTTCTTATCTGTTCGACACGGAAGAAGCGATCGTGCGAATTGATATGTCGGAATACATGGAAAAACACGCGGTTTCGCGGTTAATTGGTGCGCCTCCGGGATACGTCGGCTACGATGAAGGTGGACAATTAACGGAGGCTGTGCGCCGCCGTCCTTACTCCGTGATTCTATTCGATGAAATCGAGAAAGCGCACCCGGATGTATTCAACATCATGCTGCAAATTCTGGATGACGGCCGCGTTACCGATGCTCAAGGTCACACGGTAGACTTTAAGAATTCTGTGATTATTATGACATCGAATGTGGGTTCTCAATACATCTTAGATGTGGCCGGAGATAACGAACAAATGCGGAGTCGGGTGATGGAAGCGATGCGGGGAACTTTCCGCCCGGAATTCTTAAACCGGATTGATGAGATGATTATCTTCCACGGTTTGAGTAAGACAGAACTGCGGCAGATTGTGCTGTTGCAAGTTAAGCGCTTGGAAAAACGGTTAGCCGATCGCAAAATGTCTCTCAAATTGTCGGAATCTGCGATCGACTTCTTAGCAGAAATTGGTTACGATCCGGTTTACGGTGCGCGGCCTTTGAAGCGCGGAATTCAGCGCGAGTTGGAAACGCAAATGGCGAAGGGTATTTTGCGGGGAGATTTTGCTGATGGCGATACCATTTTTGTGGATATCGAGAATGAAAGGTTGGCCTTTAAGCGGCTGCCGGCGCAGTTGGTGACTGCGAAATAATTTGGGTAGGGTGGGCTGCGGCCCACCTTATTTTTTTGAGGCGGTGGTTCTTTTTTTTACCGCAGATGTAGGCGGATGGACGCGGATGGACGCGGATGGGATTGCGGGCGATCGTTCTTAAGGGCGATCGCTTTCTGATTTATCTTTTTTCTGTTCTTGACGCTCTCGAACAGATTTAGTTAGCAGGTACGTTGCCAAACTGCTAACGGATCTGCTGTCTTCTTCTGCCCATTCTTCGAGAGCTTTTTGAATCTCTTCTGGCAAGTATGCGGTAACTCGTCCCCGTGAAGCCATTCGTTGTACTGCAAAACATTTCAACAAACTCCATCTTACGCCGTGGTCATCGCTTAAGGGCGATCGCCTTCTGATTTATCTTTTTTCTGCTCTTGGCGTTCTCTGACTGCTTTAGCTGCCACATGGGAAAGCAGGTTTGCGAGCGTTCTATCTTCTTCTTCGGCCCATTCGGACAAGGCTTGATGAACGTCTTCTGGCAGTGTAACTGTGACTCGCATTCGTGAAGGCATTGGCAGGCATGGTTTTACTTCAATTGTCTTCAATCTTACACTCCAACACCCTTTGATCTCTTTTTGTGTCATTTGATGTCAATGACATCAACTTATGCACTTAGTGTATATAAGGCTCAAGCCCTAACAAGTCAAAAGCCAGCCCCTTACTGTGGAAGGTTCCGGGCTGGCTCTGGCTCCAACATTCAATGGAGACGAATTTTATGATGACATACAAACAACGCTTGTGTTGTTGGGCGATCGCCCGTCTGTTACCCACTCAGCAATGGATTATTGTTGCCCGCTTCCGCAGTCGTTCAGATGCAGACGGGCATTTTCAGTTTTTGCGACAAACTATACCTCACGTTAAGTTTGAGGTTGTGTTCGATCGCAGTGGGGAAAGTCACCGTTTATCCGCGTTGGGCAGCCCTTCCATTTCCTTCACCAGCGCGTTATAAATGGTAATTTTCGCGGCGGTTTCAGTTAACTAAACATTGGCGATCGCACTTTTTTTGATAAGTGCGATCGCTTTTACGAAGTAAGTCCCAAATTTTTATGGTAAAATCATAGTACCGATAAGTCTATTCACTCCGCAATTTCCGATTATTATTTAAGAATATGCGATCGAAACTAGAAATTACCGAGCAACACAAAAAGGTTGATGCTGCTGAAGCCGAAATCCGCGACAAGCAGCAGCTAGTTAATTACGATACCAAAGAGTATCCAGTCGAAATACTCGTTCAAAAATATATGGAAGGAAAGGATGATGATACCAATGAGTTGTTCATCCCCGACTACCAACGTGAAATGGCTTGGGATGACGCAAGGCAGTCAAAGTTTATTGAGTCTATAATTTTGGGTCTGCCAATACCTTATATTTTTGTTGCTGACATCCATGAGGACGAAAACGATGAAGCCCGTTTAGAAATAATAGATGGTACACAACGCATTCGGACTCTAACTAGATTTATAAATAACGAATTAACCTTGACAGATTTAAAGAAAATACAGAGTTTAAATGGATTTAAGTTTGCTGATTTGCCCCTAGCCCGTCAGAGGCGCTTCAACCGCACTACACTTCGGATGATTCAACTAACTGAAAGTGCAAATGAGGAAGTGCGAAGAGATTTATTTGAACGCATTAATACAGGTAGCGTCGATCTAAACGAGATGGAAAAGCGCAGAGGCATACTGCCCGGCCAGTTTCTCGAACTGATTGAGGAACTATCGAAACATGACAACTTCCGCAAATTATGCGCTTTTTCTGAGTCTGCTATTCGCAGTCGCGAACCGCAAGAATTTGTGTTGCGTTTTTTTGCATTTTTAAATAACTATAAGAATTTTAATAGTAAGATAAACATATTCCTTGATGAGTATCTGAAGCAAGTAAATAAAGATCCGAAATTCGATCGCGAAAAAATGCGGGCAGAATTCGAGTCAATGCTAAATTTTGTAGAAAAATATTTTCCTCAAGGATTTCGCCAAGGTAAAAATGGCGCAAGAACAACAACTCGGATTAAATTCGAGTCTCTGGCTGTCGGTGTTGCTCTTGCTTTGAGAAAGAACAGCAATCTTGAGCCAAAGTCAACAGACTTGCTCAATTCACAACAATTTAAGGAGCTCACAAAATCTGATGCTAGCAGTTCTAAAAATAAAGTAGTTTCACGCATTGATTATGTCCGCGATCGACTGCTAGGCTAAAGATGAATACTGTACTCTTAGATTTCAATACACGCGCTCAAGAGGTAGATGATTACTTCATCTTTTGTAAGGATTCAGGTCTTTGATTGGGGAACAAGAGAAGGCATGAAAAAGCCACAAGAATGGGCAGATATAGCATCACG
>NZ_JAUBUI010000143.1:0-8043 GCF_036705385.1 Microcoleus sp. B3-A4
TGGTTATCAAATGGGAGCGAAAAATCAAAAATAAAGGCAATGCTATTTTATCCGGTTTAGCTGCGTAGCAGCTTATCGCTGTAGCTAAGGGAGATTTGGTATATCCCGACTGGATGGCGGGAAATTGGAATGTTGCTAGCACTTTGGTAGACTTAGCCGCTCCTTTAGCGCCAAATATTGTCACGCCAGGATTTGAAAGCAACCGCCAATATTTGCAGCAGCCAGTATTATTTAAAGTGCGATTTCAACCGGAAAAAAATATTGGTTTTATTTATAATAATACATCTAAAAAAGCTACAAAGATTGTAGCCGATCGCACTTTTAACGGTTTGAATATTGCTAAGGCTTATTTAGGCGATGCTGGCGTACTTTCGGTGAAAGTCGATCCGACCAATCCCAACCGCCAAATTACTGTTTTGAAAGGGGAACGCCAACTGATTTCGATTGTTACCAGTCGGGGAACTGAGACGCCGAATCCTCGCGAGTTTGTGTCTGCAGAGATTTCTCAGCAAGTGTTTCGGGGAGAGTCTGATATTTATTTAAACGAGGTGGAAACAACAACGGCTTATCGAGTTGTTGGAGGCGGAGAAAATGGCGATTCTGCGAGTAAAAGAATTGAGGCGGATCAGGTGACAGCGATTTATTTGTCGCCCCAAGACCCGGATTATTTTGCTGCTGGGGGGCATCCTGTGGCTTTGTACCGATATCGGTTGGAGTTGTTACCGGGAGAATAAGCTAAGAAGAACGACAAAAATTAGTGAGATAGTTATAGAGTTCGCGAAATAACGGACATTTTTTCTGGACTTCATTCGGATCGATTTCTCTCAAGAGCGAAGGTGTATGCAATTTTTTAGAAAAGCGCGCTTTATCGAGATTGCTCTCATGTTGAACAATTGTTGAATCATATAAGGCTTTTGATAGCTTTTCTCGACAGCAATCTTTTTCAGCATCGTATTCACTAAATGATTCTAGAGTATCAAAAGAAACTTTTCTTTTTGTACTTAGCCACCAACGCATCCGTTCATGTCTGCCTCTAAAATCTGAATGTTTAGCTATTGAATTATTCCAATCAGCAATAATCCAAGCTTCGATTTCCGGCGCGGCAAACCCAACAAATTTTTCTATGTCAGCACATTCTGGTATTTTTGATATCTCTGACAATATTTTCTCTTTTTGTTTCTCAGAATCGCGACAATCCAAATCGTCAAAAACTAAAATCAGGTCGCATTTATTTGGTTCTGCTTTTAAGGCGAGTGGCAATTCTTGCTTGATTTGGTCGATTAAGCTTTTATCTGTTCTTCCATAACTACTTGCTTTATTAGGTTTAGGACCAAGTTTGTCACGAATGGGTGTTTTTCGTTCAAATCTACACCCAGGAAAAGTTTTTTCTAAAAAAGGCAAGAAGCCTCTAACCTCAGATTCACCGCCTCCAGAGAAAACCCACACTACCACGGCCATCCTCCAATACTTGGATCGCCAACACGGTATAAGTCGCCTAATTCCCAACCCTCTTCAAGTTTTGGCTCCAGCATTGTTTTTGAAAGAGATTTGACTGAGAAATGGGTTCTATTTTCGGAATAAAAACAAAGAACTTTCTCTAAACAATCGGTAAAGTGATCTAAAAGATCGGGGCTATGCGTGGTAATAATTATCTGAGTTTTTGTCGCAGCTTTTTTAATCCACTCAGCTAAAACTGGCATCCACGATACGTGCAATCCTAATTCCGGTTCATCAATGACTATCAAAGAAGGAAGAAGTGGAGAATGTAATATAGTTGCCCAACAAAGCATCCTCACAGTTCCATCTGACATTTCATTAAGGTAAAATGGTTCTTCTTTGATACCTTCAAAAAACCATTCTACAGTGAGAGATAGGCGACCAGAAGGTAAAGCTCTAAGGCGACGAGTTTTTGGCAGGATTGACTTCATTGCCTCGTTAATGCTATCTTCAAAATTGAGAGATTTTTGGTTTAAATTGTACAATACTAAAGGCAGATTATCTCCCGAAGCAGATAGGTAAATATCACTGCCACCTATTTTAGGTTCTACGGTTCTAATTAAACTCAAGTTCATGTTGTTGGCATTATAAAATTGCCATTTTGAAATAAATTCAATTAATTCTCTTCTAATTTTGTAAATCGGTGTATTTTCAGGAGGCGATTGACTATTTTCAAGCAGTGTCGGAATTGTCAATAAACCCAAAGAATTTGTAGGAATGTTATCTAAAGTTTCAAAATGAGTTGGCTCTTGACCGGGAAAATTGTAAACAGATAAAACTCCTTGCCCTAATTCTCTGTTATGGAATTTATAGTAATAGAAAGGTTGCCTGCTGCAAGTTTCCTGCAAATCTTCTCCACCATATAGATATTCTTCAGAGATGCTCGCCCTTACTTTTTCTCGATCGGTATAAAGTTTGAAATCAAGAATTGCGCTGTCTTTTTGAAGATTACCACTTTGGTTAATTTGCGAAAAACAGTAGGCCATACTGACCTTTGCCGGACTTTCAACATTGACATCTAAGATTTTATCACCGCCAAATTTAGAAATAGCATCCTCAAAACTACTCACGCCGCGATTTTCATCGGGAATAGCTATTAGGCAATCTTTTAAAAATTTTAAACAACTGATGAAATTGCTTTTGCCTGAACCGTTTGAGCCGATAAATATATTAAGGTTGTTTAAATTTACAGATGGATCTAACTGTAGATTTTTATAATTCTTGGTTGTCAGAAATCGAATAATTGGTTGATTCATACGATCGCTCGGGTTATACTTCAGAAAGTTAGGGCAGGCAAGATGCCTACCCTACAAAGGTAAAAAAATATTTTTTACCTTTTAACTCTCGATTTTCGGATTAGCCGTTACTGAACAAACTTCTTGAATGCCAGTGTCACGTTGTGGCCGCCAAATCCAAAAGAATTCGACAGCGCCACATCAACTTTTAGATCGCGGCTTGTATGAGGAACATAATCCAAATCGCACTCAGGATCGGGATTTTCCAGATTAATTGTCGGCGGGATTTTGTCATTGGCGATCGCCATTACCGTCGCCACCGCCTCAATTCCCCCAGAACCGCCCAAAAGATGGCCGGTCATCGACTTGGTAGAACTAATTGCTATTTTGTAAGCATGGTCTCCCAAAGTCTTTTTAATCGCTTTCGTTTCCGTAGAATCGTTGGGAAGCGTGCTCGTGCCGTGAGCGTTGATATAGCTCACTTGATCCGGCGTCAAACCCGCATCCTTGAGTGCTAAAGCCATCGCCCGCGACGCACCTTCCCCCCCCGGTACCGGAGAAGTCATGTGATACGCATCGCAAGTTGAACCGTAGCCGACGATTTCTGCGTAAATCTTCGCGCCACGCGCCAGAGCGTGTTCCATTTCTTCTAGAATCAGAATGCCAGCACCTTCGCCGACGACAAAACCATCACGATCGCGATCGAACGGACGAGAAGCATGAGTCGGGTCATCGTTGCGAGTCGAAAGCGCCCTCGCCGCAGCAAAACCAGCCACGCACAAAGGTGTCACCGCAGCTTCCGTACCGCCGCAAATCATGGCTTGCGCGTAACCCCCCTGAACTAGGCGAAACGCATCGCCCACCGCATTTGACCCGGCAGCGCAGGCCGTCACCGTGCAAGAGTTTGGCCCCTTAGCGCCCGTGTGAATCGCCGTCAGCCCCGCGGCCATATTCGCAATCATCATGGGAATCATAAACGGGCTGCATCGATCGGGGCCGCGAGTCAGATATATCTCTTGCTGGTCTTCTAAAACCTTCAGGCCACCAATGCCAGTGCCAAGAATGACACCCACCTGTTCTGCGTTCAGGTCGTTAATCTCAAACTTTGCATCAGCAATAGCTTGTTTGCTCGCTGACACCCCAAATTGAGCAAAGCGATCCATCCGCTTTGCTTCCTTGCGCTCTAAATAGTCGTGTGGGTCGAAACCCTTCACCTCTGCGGCAAAGCGGCAGTCGTGCCGCGACGGGTCGAATAAGGTGATCGGGCCTATACCATTCTTCCCGGCAAGCAACCCGTCCCAATATTCGGACAAGGTATTGCCGATCGGTGTAATCGCGCCGAGACCCGTGATAACAACGCGCTTACGCTCTAAATTTGTCATGATTTCAGTTTCAAAAAATTAAACACCCAGAACGCAGAACAAAAGAGGAGTTTCCAGTTTTCTAACTTCTCTCCTCTTAGGGGAAAAGACAGGTATTTTATGCTTTTGGAGCTGCAAGTTTGCTGCTGATGAAATCTACAGAAGCTTGAACCGTAGTAATTCCTTCGGCTGCTTCGTCGGGAATTTCAATATCAAACTCTTCTTCCAAAGCCATGACCAGCTCTACAGTATCTAAGGAATCTGCTCCTAAATCGTTAGCAAAGTTGGCTTCGGGCTTGACTTCGCTCTTATCGACTTCCAGTTGCTCTGCCACAATTTTCTGGACTCTAGCAAAAATGTCGTCTTGGCTCATAACATCGTGTCCTCATTGGTTGCTGCGTATCTAATCTTATCCGAAAGGGGGATCTGCAGGAGAAAGGCTGGCCGCTTTTCTAAGTGACACGGGCCAGCGACAATTGGGACACGGACGATCGCAGCAACTCTGGGACTAAGGCAAAAAAAAACCCAATATCCCAAAATCAATCATCTCCTTTAGCCACCTGATAACGTTGAGGAACAGGATTTTTGGTCGATGGTGCGTCAGCCATCAACTCAAAATGCTTGAGAAAAGCTGACAATTAGCTCCTAGCTAGGCGGTGATTACGTTAATTATAAAGAGGGAAAACTAAGCAGGAAGCCTCCCGACTTCGATGGCTCAAGTTTCTTTTCCCGAACCTTGTGTCCCCAGCAGAAACGACTATGCCCTCCCAAACTCTCAAATATGCTTATTTTCCCGGTTGCGTTGCCCAAGGGGCTGCCCGCGAACTTTACCTGTCTACCCAAGCACTGACTAAAGCCTTGGGCATTGAACTGGTGGAACTCAAGAAAGCTTCCTGCTGCGGTTCTGGCACTTTCAAGGAAGATTCGCAGTTGCTCGAAGATACTGTCAACGCCCGCAATATTGCTTTGGCAGAGGAACTGAATTTGCCTTTGCTGACGCATTGCAGCACTTGTCAAGGAGTAATCGGTCATGTGGACGATCGCCTCAAGGATTGCAAAAAAACCGATCCCAACTACATAGAAAAAGTCAACGGTTTACTCAAAAAGCAAGGTTGTTCGCCTTATCAAGGCAGTACCGAGGTGAAACATCTGTTGTGGGCGATCGTTGCTGATTACGGGCTGGAGGAGGTGCAGAAGCGAGTCACCCGCAAGCTTTCGGGTTTGAAGTGCGCCTCTTTTTACGGGTGCTATCTGCTGCGAGCTCAGGATAAGCTGCTTTACGATGACCCGCACCAACCGGAATCGATGGAAAATGTATTTCGGGC
This sequence comes from Microcoleus sp. B3-A4, assembly GCF_036705385.1. Lineage (NCBI taxonomy): Bacteria > Bacillati > Cyanobacteriota > Cyanophyceae > Oscillatoriales > Microcoleaceae > Microcoleus > Microcoleus sp. B3-A4. The sequence goes on from NZ_JAUBUI010000143.1 coordinate 5,419, forward strand.
GATCGGGGCAACTCCGGTTTATTATCGAGGGCGGACGCAGTGCTGCGGCTGGCCGTTGGCGAGTTATGCCACTAACCAATCTTTTCAGATGGCAGGCAAACATATTCAAGATGCTCTGGACAATGACGCTGATTGTATGGTAACGCCTTGTCCGCTTTGTCATTTAAATTTGGATTCGCGGCAGCCGGAGGTGGAAAAAGTAATCGGGCGCAAGTTGGGTTTACCCGTGCTGCATTTGTCGCAATTGGTGGCTTTGGCTTTGGGTGTGGAGCCAAAAAAACTAGGACTCGATCGACATATTGTTTCAACTAAGCCCGTGTTAGAAAAATTAGGCTTTTAGTCGATCGATTTGCGCCGCTTTGTAGTAAGGACTTTAGTCCTTTCTAATATCCAATCAAGGTTGGTAGTAAGGATTTTGGTTCTTTCTAAGCTCCAATCCCGTTAGATCGGAATTATACCCGAATGCTACCGGGAAGCTCGATCGCGATCGTACACTCTTGAGTTGATAGAAGATACCGTCCACAATTTGTCGTTTTGTCCCCAGAGGTGGTCTAGTCTTATTCTTGTGGGGCAGCAATGGCGCTGCGGAGTTATCACTCTTTGTCGGTTAAGTTGCTGGACTATGGCATTTATTTCTGATCTTAGCTCGTCATCAGAGATCCCAAAGGCGTTCTTTAAGCTATAGACACCACCCAGAGATGAAGCGGTCTAACGACGGGGGCTTCAGCGGACGGCGTTGCACGGCGGTTAGACCACTGATAACCTATGCCTCAGTTCCGTTGTAAGCCCTTGTTAGACTGCGATCACTCTCTTCGCATTCCATAGCCCGGATCTACACTCCAAAGCAAGTGTGGTGGTTGGTAGGTTAATATGCAGACAACAGAAACAAAAGTTGTATACAATTACACAAAATAGTTTTTTAAGACTTTCTAACTGCCTAGTTATAGATCAGGAATCAGCAATGAAACGAAACCCAGTAAATCTCACACGTTCGGTATTCCTATGGGCAATGCTAGGAATCATTTGTGGTTTGTTTGGTGCAAGCTATTGGATATTTTTGTCTTACATGATGGTGGGATTTGAATATTTTAGTGGACATTCTCTACTAATCATCATGCCGCTTGCGGGTTTACTCATCGGTTTGCTCATTCATTGGCTGGGAAATCCTGGCGAAATAGGGTTGATTATTGACAATATTCATCTCAATGGTGGGCGGTTACCAATGAACGAGAATCCTTCGATGATTCTGTCGTCGCTCATCAGTATTGCAAGTGGAGGCAGTGCTGGTCCAGAAGCACCAATGGTGCAAGTAACAGGTTCAATTGGTACGTGGTTTGCAGATCGCTTTCAATTGCGTGGAGAGGCACTACGAACTTTGAGTATTGCTGGCATGGCATCTGGTTTTACAGTTTTGTTCGGCGCTCCATTGGGTGGTACTTTTTTTGCTTTAGAAATTCTGCATCATCAGAATGTTGTGGAGTATTTTGAAGCAATATTGCCTGCCGTCGTGGCAAGTTGTGCAAGTTACACCATCTTTGTAGCAATTACCCAGCTAGGAATTGGTCCTACCTGGCATTTTCCTCAATACAATGTGGACAGCCTTTATGACTTTGGCGCAGCGATTGCTTATGGAATCGTAGGTGCGCTCATGGGGTGGCTTTTTATCGCTGTATTTCGCGGTGTAGGCCGCTTGTTTGATTCGATACCCAGTCCAATCTATGTGCGTACGACTTTAGCTGGACTAGGACTTGGTGTTTTATCAGCATTATTTCCGCTCACTCGTTTCTTTGGTGAACATCAAATTGAAAAAATTGTTGAGGGAAACTTTTCTTTGGGATTTCTCTTAACTTTAGTTATTGCTAAAGTGTTTGCCATTAGTACGACTGTAAATGGAGGCTGGCGGGGGGGGATTATCATCCCACTGTTTTTTATAGGAGCCTGTTTAGGCAAGGCAATCGCTATCATTAATCCCGCATCCAACGAGACTTTGGCAATGATTTGTGTAATGGCTGCTCTGAATTCAACAGTTACTCGAACTCCAATTAGTACAACTCTACTACTCGCCAAATTGACAGGATTTAGCACTTTTACACCCATTCTCTTCGCTAGTCTAGTGGGCTTCTTCTTGGCTCCCCGATCTCCCTTCATTAGCTCACAGCGTAAAGTGGATTAACCAAAGGCTATAATTCCTCTAATAGCTCCGTGTAGCGATGAAAAATACGTGCAATTTGCGAGGGTAGAGTCTAAATGCTTCTGCCATTACAAATGCACCGGCATCAAACAACATCTAGCCGTTGATACCAGTCAGCTTGCCGTTTTTGATCCATTGCACAAAAGCCAGTGTGTCCGATGACTGTGGCTTGATTGAAATGTGGAGTCACAACCTCGATTATTTTCACACTCGGGCCCGTCAATATTCCGATGTCCAAGCGCAAGGGGTATCACCGGGATAAGATCATCGCAGAGAATGTAAAAACTCTATCCGCAGATTATGACCAAGATCCGGTTTAGACTGGCACCGAAACCAACGAAAGCCGAAAAAATGGCACTAAGTAGGTCGGCGAGAAAAAACAAAACTATGTTAAGATAGATAAAGAAAGATATATTTCTAGTGACGTAACAAAT
>NZ_JAUBUI010000024.1:0-32198 GCF_036705385.1 Microcoleus sp. B3-A4
GGGCAATTAATAATTAAATGGGGTCGCAAAATCAAAAATAAGGGTAATGCTTGTATCACAGTTTAAATGTGCAACAGCTTAGCGCAAGAAGTCGCTCCAGCGTACCTAGGATTGTAAACGTATAAAATCAGCGATTCAATAGTTTATTTAATAAAGATTCCAGCCGCCTGACTCAAAAAGTTTCTATTTGAGTGGCGATTGCCCGAAACCTGTAATTAATAAATCCGCCTCGGCCTGAGCGCGAAACTACAGACCGTGAAGTTCACAAATTACTACGCTCTGGTAAAATATTACTTGGTGTATCGCGATTTGTTGAGGAAAAGGATAGGTCAGAATTTCTAGACTTTCTCTGTGTTCTCTGCGTCCTCTGTGGTTAAATCATTCCGATGCATGCAACCTGCAACGATATTACCACTTAGCAATTTCACATCTAGCTATTTTGAGGGAAATTGAGTAGACAAAAGCGATACCAAATAGGCGTATTTTATGGTATTGTTGAAGCTGCGATCTGGTTTAAAACAATGCTGTTGAGGATTTGAAATTTATAGTTTATAGATTGAGACAACGGGAAAATGAGGTAATTGAGAAAAAGGTAATTGGCAATTGGGAAGCGCTAGCCCGGGTATCTCACTTACTTGAGAACCGCTATAGTCACGTCCTCCCACTATACTCTTCTCTTCATAAAAATTTTAAAATCGGAACAAGACAAGAATGTTATATTGTTGCCAAAGGAATTGACGCCAGGGAAAAACTGCGATGAAACTCAATAACCGATCCGAGAGAGCAAAATTTTCGGCTGTCGCTATTGCTACTAGCATTTTATTCGGTGCAGCCACTGCTACAACAGTTCGTATAGCCAATTCTGGCGGAACCTCCGAGGAACAAAAAGTGACAGCATCTGTGGCGACAGGAGCTGGAATCTTTACTGGAGCAGGTATCCTCGCAGCCTATTTTTTTTATGATAATCGCCGTTATCGCTGCAAACTCAGCTCAACGTCACAAAAAAGCTATCGATATCAAGCAGAATTTGGTTGCGGGCCCCTAACAAACTTTGACGCTGGTATTGCTGAGGTCAAAACTCAACAAATAGCAAGTTCAGAAGCAGTTGATATTCCTCCAAGTGTTCGAGAAACATCTTTCACCTCGAATTCTCAAGAGGTCGCCTCTAGTGCCGATTTAGAAAAAAACCCACTGTTATCAAATTCCAGTGAAATTGATGCCCCCATGGAAGATGGGCAGAAACCTGTGGTTAGGGAGACAGACAGTGCGGACAAACAGATAGAACCAGAGGTTGATGTTTCTGTAACGCGATCGCCCTTGTGCACTCAGGCAACAGCATTAATTGAAAAAATTGTAGAAAAAGGAATTCAAGGAAAAATTCGCTCCAAAGAACAGATTTATCAAATGTTGGTAGAAAATATCACGATCGGCACAAGCGAAATATTTGAACGCTGTTTGGCCGCTCGCATAGAGGCTACCCAAAGACAAATAGACCAGGTTACAACCTCTCCTCACCTGTTCCCCCGACAGACAGCGGAAATGCAAAAAGAGCGACTAATCCGCAGTGCTAAGATTTTGGAGCAGATCCAAGGAGAATACTTGCGATGGCAAAAAGAAATTAGATCGGCAGAAGAGATCGTAAGAGTAACTCAAGAAATTCTCGCAGCGCCTGCGATCGCTCGGTTCATCGTATTGTTGCAAGCGATCGATCCCAACCAAACTTATGTCTTAAACTTTGAGGAATTGCAGCAACTGAGTCAATCCTTAAAGCAAGCAGCCGAAGAAGTCGGCGAGGGCGATCGCGAAACGGTGGAAGCACTAGCTGCTGGCATCAATAACAGCTTGGAATCCTTGCAAGAACTAGATACTTATTTAAGTAGCTGGATATACGACCAACCGGCCAATCGCCACCAACTAGGATATCATCAGGAAAGTACCAAACTCCGCGAACCTTGGGAAACCTGGCGTCAACACGTCACCAGTCCTCTGTTGCAGCACTTATTTTCGGATCTCGCGGGCGATCGATTGCCTTTAGAGAGCGCCACTGAACCCCCTAGAAGCTTGAGGGCTTGGGTGGAACTGGCGATCGTCCTTCAGCGGTTGCAGCGAGGACTGGTAGCATGGTTTGAGAAACAGCCCTACAGCTCAGAAGGGGGTAAAGCTTGCTCGATTAGTACCTTTCTGACATTCACAGTCATTTGGTTTCAGCTATCGTGCGCCTGCGATCGCGCTACCCAAATTCCTGTAAGCGATCGGCAGCAATTAGCCAAGGCTTGTTTTCAAATGGTGTTGCAAATTCTCCGCACCTTTGCCCAACGAGCATACTTTCCTCTCTACGGCGGGGTTTTTGCCCTATTTTCTAAGGATTATTTGCGCGATGCCCTCGAATACCTCGACGCACCCCTGCAAGAAGTAGCAGGCACTCAAGAAAAGGCTCGAATTTTGACACTCTTAGGCTATTCCCAGCACCTTTTGGGAAAATATGAAGCAGCAAATTCATTTCACGAACAAGCCCTAGAAATTTCGCGCAGTGCAGGCGATCGCATCTGTGAAATCGCCAATCTAAACCACAAGAGTCGCATCTGCATTTCCCAAAATAATTATGCTGAAGCAATTAATTACAGTCAAAGAGCGTTGATTCTTTCTCGTCAAGTCGGCGACAAGTTGGGAGAAACAAATGCTCTAGCCAATTTTGGTTATAGCGAAGTTCTTTCTGCCCAGCAGAAACGAATGGAGCCAGAAGTGTATGAAACTGCCATTGAGTACCTCAAGCAAGGTTTGAAGCTGTCGGAAAAATTAATCGACTATCAAAGTCAAGCTCTCTGCTGCAACAGTCTCGGCATTGCCTACACTGTTTTAGAACAACCTCAAACGGCTATCGACTACCTGGAAAAAGGCACTCAATCTGCTCGATTTTCTGGCGATTTATACCTTCAGGGTTTTAACTTTGCTTACTTGGCAGAAGCTTATTATGCCATCAGAAATCTGGACAAAGCTGTTGGCAACGGCTGTTTAGGGATGTATATATTAGAGCGAATTACTGCCCGCGATTGGCGTAAACCTGCTGGTTTAATGACTATTGTGAAGGGACAAATTGGGGAAGCTGGTTTTCAAAATTTATTAAGGGCAAACCGTCCTAAAATGATGCCTATTATCGGTTTTGATGGATGCGATCACATCCCCCAACTGCTGGAACAGTACAAGCAATCCCTCGATTAAGTTAATAGTTCACCTTTTATTGTTGGTCATATCATTTCCGGTTGCATCGGAATTAATATTACCCGAAGTCAGGACACGGCAGTGCCGTTTCCCTACAATTAATCCGGGTAGGGAAACGGCATTACCGTGTCCTCTATATCATTCCGGCGCAGCCGGAATTGATATCACTCGTGCTTAGTAAAGAACGATAGAGGTTTAGAAAACTTAACTGTTTGCGGGATTACCGCGATCGGGTAAAATATAACTTGGTGTATCGCTATTGAGTGAGGAAAAAGATATGTCAGAATTTCTAGACTTTCTCAGACATCAGTTTGCCTACGTTGCCATTGGCGAATTTAAACCGGGAAAATTTAAAGAAGCCGAAGAACTTTTTGAAAAAGCCGTTGCAACTTATGCTACAGGTTTTAAGGGAGCGTATTTGCTGCAATTGCCCAATACAGACAAAGGTATTGCCATCATTTTTTGGGAAAGCGTAGAAGAGATGGCCGCCAATCAAAGCGAAGCTTATCAGGAAATATTAAAGCAGATGACGCCTTTGTTTGCGAAACTTCCAGACACTGATGTTTATGAAATCGTCAGTGAAATTCAGCCCAAAAGTGAATAATTAAAAATCCTGCAACCGGCGAGTCATTCCCATACCCATCGGCGTCTTTCGCCCCACTCCGCTGTACAGTGCAAAATCTGCTAAAGTGTTAATTTGCTTGATAGTAGCAGGAGCTATATCTCCCATAATTCGGTAACTAATATCGCCGACGCAGCCAATAAATTTACTGCGAGAATCCGTACTAACTTCAGTTCGGATATCGAAGAAACTGGGGAAAATAGCTTCTGTGAAACTAGGTTCGATCGCAATCCTGCTGTATTTGTTCCAGCGATTCGCTAAACTGCCGAAAATACTCTCACGAGTGGGCATAGCACTATCGTATACACCTTGCCGAAAATTCGTAGGAGTGCAAAAAGTAAAAGCAATTTGGCGCTCAGTTTCCGAAGATCTCTCGAACAATTCGGCGTAAGTACAAAAGTTTACCCAAGGCTGGTTTGATTGCGGTTCGCTCAAAATATTTGTAATGTATATATTTGTCGGCCCGAGATGCCAAGGGTTCTCGAAATTAAGTTGCTGCCAAAGTTGAGTTAGGCGATCGAACAAACCGTCATCCAGCAGAGAAATTCGCCACCAAATCGGCGTATTTTCCTGAATAGCTTGCTTGTGCTCCCATTGTACAGCCGGAGATATTGTGCGCGAAGCAGGAGGCAAAACTCTCTTTTGCGGCTGCGGCGTACTGGTTTTGTAAGGCTCTTTTCTCCTTACTTGGAAAGGGCTTAAAGTGAAAGCTTTTTCCTGAGATTGGTCGTGCAGGTATGCGCTCAAATCGCTGTCTACAGCACTCACAAGGTTCAAAAATAAAGCGTGGAGATGCCGTCCCGTTAAAAACTGGGATGGAATTGGCGCAACTGGTCGCAGGTTTAAAACAAGGCTGTAGGGCATTTTAAAATTTATATAAGGTGTCTGTATAGATGTTCAGCTAGTATTAATACTACAGCTAAGTTGCAACTTAGATTAAGGAATTTAAATCACATAAGGTACACAGTGTGCACCCTACGTTTACGACAATTTGTGGGTCGTGTCCACCTACATTTAGGTTGTAATATTGAGGCAAATCTCTGTGCGGCAAATTTTTAGGCGATCGAGATTTCTGGCGACAAATAAACGTCTTGGATGGCGTGGAACAATTTTACGCCTTCTTCAAAGGGACGCTGAAAAGTTTTGCGGCCGGAAATTAAGCCACATCCCCCAGCGCGCTTGTTGATTACCGCCGTGCGAATTGCTTCTGCAAAATCGCTTTTCCCTGAAGCACCGCCGGAGTTAATTAAACCCATCCTTCCCGCATAACAGTTGAGCACTTGATAGCGAGTTAGATCGATCGGGTGCTCCGTTGTCAAATCCGAATAAACGCGCTTGTCTGTTTTGCCGTAACTGTGGCCGCTAGCTTTAGCCACAGCTTCGTAACCGTTATTGCACTCTGGCAATTTCTGCTTGATAATGTCAGCTTGAATTGTTACTCCCAAGTGATTGGCTTGCCCGGTTAAATCGGCTGCAACATGATAATCTTTATCTTGTTTAAAGATATCGTTGCGGAGATAGCACCACAAAATTGTCGCCATTCCGTATTCGTGGGCGTGAGCAAAAGCCTGACTGACTTCTTGGATTTGTCGCGTCGATTCCGGCGAACCAAAATAAATTGTTGCTCCCACTGCAACCGCTCCCAAATTCCAAGCTTGCTCGACGGTCGCAAACATTACTTGGTCGAATTGATTGGGATAAGTTAGCAACTCGTTGTGATTGAGCTTGACAATAAAAGGGATTTTATGCGCGTATTTGCGAGATACGCTTCCCAAAACTCCCAGCGTTGTCGCGACAGCATTGCAGCCAGCAGAGATTGCTAGTTTGATGATGTTTTCGCTGTCAAAATAGATGGGATTCGGTGCAAAAGAAGCGGCCGCCGAGTGTTCGATTCCTTGGTCTACCGGCAGGATGGATAAATAGCCGGTATTTGCCAAGCGTCCGCTAGAATAGAGTTGCTGAAGCGATCGCAAAACTTGGGGAGATCGGTCGGTTTGAGCAAAAATGCGATCGACCCAATCCGGGCCCGGCAGGTGCAACAAATCTTTAGAAACTTTTGCTTGATGGGTGAGCAAGTCTTCGGCTTCGTCGCCAAGCCAAGATTCGATCGAACTGGGAACTGATAGTGTAGCTGTCATACAGATTTCCCTCTCAATTTCAATTGCAGGCTGATGATTGCAGACATTAACCTTGCTGATATTGTAGCGAAAAAATTATATTTTCCATCCCGTCAACGATCGACCCAGTTTTTAACAAGTTAGCGACAACAGCAACTAGGACGCGCTACTCTATAATAAGCTGGCAGTTCAGCCGGATCTGCGCTGCCAGCGATCGCCGATCGACTCACCACTTTGCCATCACAATGTCACACACTTACTTTGATTCTGAAAACGGTCACAAATCCTTCGAGATGCCCGGTGCCAGACCACACTACAACCCCGATCGCCCCGGTCAAGTAGAGCATATTTTCCTCGACTTAGTGCTGAATATTCCCAAACAAAGCTTTCGCGGCACTTGCAGCATCCGCCTCAATCCAGTCCGCAGCGGCATTGACAAATTAACCTTAGATGCGGTAAACCTCAACATTGAATCGGTAAAAATTGGCGAAACCGAGCAAAATTTCGACAGCGACGGCGAAGTGCTGCAAATTCAACTGCACGAACCAACAGAAGCTTACCAACCAATTACAATTGCGATCGAATACTGGGTCGAAAAACCCCAACGCGGTCTCTATTTCGTCGGCCCGGACAAACACTATCCAGACAAACCAACACAAGTTTGGACTCAAGGCGAAGACGAAGATTCCCGCTTCTGGTTTCCCTGTTTCGACTATCCTGGACAACTCGCTACTTCAGAAATTAGAGTGCAAGTTCCGAGACAACTATTTGCTATTTCCAACGGCGAATTAATTAGTACAAAAAACCAAGGCGACGAAAAAATTTATCACTGGTTCCAAAGCCAGGTACATCCGACGTATTTAATGACCTTAGCAGTCGGAGATTTTGCCGAAATTAAAGACGAATGGAACGGCAAACCAGTTAATTATTACGTGGAAAGAAGCCGCGAAGCAGACGCTAAGCGCAGCATGGGCAAAACGCCTCAAATGATTGAATTTTTCTCTCAAGCATTTGGCTATCCTTACCCTTTTCCCAAATACGCTCAAGTCTGCGTCGATGATTTCATCTTCGGCGGTATGGAAAATACTTCCACAACTTTGCTGACAGATAGGTGCTTGTTAGACGAACGTGCCACCCTCGACAATCGTGGCACTGAAAGCTTAGTCGCCCACGAATTGGCTCACCAGTGGTTCGGTGATTTAGTAGTAATTAAACATTGGTCTCATGCTTGGCTGAAAGAAGGCATGGCTTCTTATTCCGAGGTGCTGTGGACTGACAAAGAATATGGCAAAGAAGACGCGGCTTACTATATGTTAAATGAAGCCCGCAATTATTTAGCTGAAGACAGTTCCCGCTACCGGCGCCCGATCGTTACTCACGTTTACCGCGAAGCCATTGAATTGTACGATCGCCATTTGTACGAAAAAGGCGCTTGCGTCTATCACATGATTCGCGCCGAGTTGGGCGACGAATTATTTTACAAAGCAATTCACACTTTTGTGCGGGATAACGCTCACAAAACTGTAGAAACGATCGATTTGCTCAGGGCGATAGAAAAGGCTACCGGTCGCAATCTCATGTTTTTGTTTGACCAGTACGTTTATCGCGGCGGTCATCCAGATTATAAAGTTGCTTATTCCTGGGATGGCGACAGCAAATTAGCAAAAGTTACTGTCACCCAAACTCAGGTAAAAGATAGCAAAAATGGCAACGGCAACAGCAAAGAGGTTTTTGACATAAAAATTCCCATAGGCTTCGGTTACAAGCCGGAAAAAGATGCAGAAGATAACAGTTATGCCCGTTCTACTGCTAACCTAAAAACTTTCACAGTCAGAATATACGAACGCGAGCAAAGCTTCTATTTTCCCCTAGAAGAAAAGCCGGCGTTTATCAGTTTCGATGTCGGCAATAGTTACTTAAAAACAGTCGTTTTAGAGTATGGAGTTGCCGAACTCAAAGCTCAGTTGCAGTTCGATCCAGACCCAGTTTCCCGGATTTACGCTGCCCACGCTTTGGCGAAAAAGGGAGGACTAGAAGCGGTGAAAACGCTGTCAGAAGTTCTCAAGAAAGAGCCGTTCTGGGCAGTACGGGCCGAAGTGGCCGGTCAGTTAGCTGAAATTAAACTCGACCAAGTTTTTGAAGGTTTAGTAAGTGGTTTAAAAGATAAAGATGCTCGTGTTCGTCGCGCTGTGGTGAATGCGCTGGGTAAAATCCAAACTCACGAAACTTATAAAGCGCTGAGGTCGATCGTCGAAAAAGGCGACGACAGCTATTACGTAGAAGCAGCAGCAGCGAGTGCTATGGGCTCCATTGCAGGGGCTAACCCCGACGAAAAACCGACCGACGAACAGGTACTGAAAGACTTAAAATTGGTGCTGAAAGAGCGTCAGGGCTGGAATGAGGTAGTGCGATCGGGTGCGATCGCAGGTTTGGCGCAAATGAAAACTTCTGAAGATGCGCTGAATCTAATTTTGAAATACACAGCCGCGGGTACTCCGCAAGCTTTGCGCTTGGCTGCAATTCGATCTTTGGGCACAATTTCGACTGGTCAAACCAAGGTCAATTTAGAACGGATTTTGCAGCGATTGGCAGAATTATCTAAAGAGACGTTTTTCTTGACTCAAGTCTCTGTAGTAGTGGGATTAGGACAAATGCAAACTCGCAAAGCCATTCGCATTTTGCGTTCTTTAGCTGACCAAACCCCCGATGGCCGCGTTCGCCGCATGGCTGATGAAGCTGTGCAAAGAGTGCAGAAAAATGTTGGTTCTGATGCAGCGGTAAAGCAGTTGCGGGAGGAATTAGACCAGGTGAAAAAGGAGAATCAAGATTTGAGGAGTCGGATGGAAAATTTGGAGGCTAAGGCGAAGAAAGATTAGGTGTAAAACCCCATACCGGCGCAGATAAAGGCAGATATTGGCGATCGGCTTTTATCTGCTTGTCGGTAGAGGATTTCGCGCAGTTATTATAATAATATTATTATTGTTCAGCGGGAGTGCATGGCAATTTCCTTTCGACAGACAGGAAAAGCCAAATATGTTTATTCTCCACTTTATTGCTGTCTCAACTTGGGAAGTTTCGAGAATCAGGATGCTGTTTTTATTTTTTAGTTGTAAACCGTTCAGGAGGTTACAGCAGCTTTTGTAGCCACTAATATTGCAGAAATCATGAGTATAAAAATCGCTTTACTGGTTGATCAATCGGGGGTAATTCCCTATCGCATTCAAGACGGAGAAATTGAAGTAATGCTGATTACTTCTTCGGCTAGCAAGCGCTGGGTGATTCCCAAAGGATTAATTGAACCTGACATGACTTCCCAAGATTCCGCCGCCAAGGAAGCTTGGGAAGAAGCAGGTTTGTTGGGTAAAGTATTCCCGGATTTGCTGGGAACTTACGAGTATCAAAAGTCCGGCTATACTTGTCAGGTAGAAGTATTTTTAATGCAAGTGGAAGCAGTTCTAGAAATTTGGCCGGAAGCTAGCAAGAGAAAGCGGCAGTGGGTAAGTATTCCTAAAGCAATTAAGCGGGTTAACGAACCGGAACTCAAACTCATTTTGGCGGATTTGCCGAATCGGTTCTGGTGAAGAGTCATCGGTAAGGGCGGGTTTACCAATAGTTTGGTTTTCAACCATAAATTCGGGTGAACTCGCTAAAAGAACAACATGAGTGAAGACTATATGCTGTAAGATTCTGGAGATGCGATCGCCCGGAGCCATCTCCTCTGATGACCCACATAAACCCAATTAAAATTCTCTCCCTGAATGACCTGCGCGATAACAAGCCCGAACGTCCAGGCTGGTCAAAGGTAAAGGCTTAGGTTTTGACTTTTGGCTTGGTTCGCTCGAAGATCCAGGCACGCTATTTCAGCGCAAAGCCCGCTTAGAAGTCTCCGGGATTCGTAAAGGTTCTGACAGCATTATTCAAGCCAGAGTTAACATCAAATTAGAACAAATCCGCCCTTCAGATGACGTAGCTCCTGGCTATGTATCTGTAATTGAGTTCGGTACTCCCAAAGCACGGATCGTCAAAAAATGCAGACCGTAGAAGCCCTTCACCACGAAGCAATGGAACTGGTCGATCGAGCCGTTCTCGCCCGTCAGTGCGGTGATATCGACCAAGTGACTGCACTCACCAGAGCCGCCTTTGCGAAAGAACGGGCGGCAGCGGATTTAGTAGCAAACGAATGGGATTTTGAGCCTACTCGTTCTATACTGCATCGGAGCGCCGCCGTACTTGCCATTGAGTGTACCCAACTCCGGGAAGCAGAACGGCTGATTGGACGCGCCCTCGCAGGCAACCCTCCCACGGACATTGCTGATGAACTGCGTGACCTGCTTATAGAAGAAATTTACTCGCAGCGCCAAGCGATTGGAGCTTAATTTATTTAGGCGTTAGCTGATAGAAAAGGAATGCTTTCGGCTAAGTTATCCTTAACTTCAATTCCCTGTTTTCTCGCCCAAAACTGGCTCAAAAAGTGAATTTGTCGCAAGCCGACAACTAAATTTAAACCCGGTACAAAAATCCACCAAACGGTTAGCGGTTCTTTGATTCCTTCTTGGCGGTACAATTCGTTAACTGTCTTGTAAAGTTTGAACTGCACGATGTAAATCCAAGCAATACCTAGCAAGGAAAACCAACCAAACCATCCGGGAACGTCAGGATCGAATATCCGCAAAGCTTGGGGGACGGCTACTCCTAAAACAAAGGGAAGCAAGCAAAGAGTTCCCGACCAACCGCTGCCGTTATAGCGACGCAATTCTTCTTGAATAATCCATTTGTACCATCCGTAATATAGCAGCAAGCTGACTCCAGACAGCAAAATTACTCGCCACAAAGAGCGCGGTTTACCTAAAGGTTTGTCGGACATATTTAAATGTAAGATATGAATGGCTATCTTGATTGTATTAACATTTGTTAATTATTGCAAAATCATTTCTCGAATCGATCGCGCTGTTGCAGGGGCCAGCAGAACACCGTTGCGATAGTGGCCGCTGGCGATGAAAACGCGATCGTTACCGGGAAGCGTCTCGATAATTGGGGCCGGCCGCCCTTCCGGACGCGGGCGCAATCCCGACCATTTCCTGATGATTTCAGCTTCTGCTAAGGCAGGACAAAGCAAACTCGCCCTCGCCATCACTTGCGCCAACATATCAGCATTCGCCTGAATTTCCCCGCCATTTTCAGAAAACTCCACTGTCGCCCCCACCCAATATTCCTGATTTCCCAAAGGCACAATGTGAACGTCATCGCACGTAATTACCGGCCTAAAATCTGGGTTTCCTAAAGGCTTGGCCGATCGCAAATGCAGCGCTTGTCCCAACACCGGGCGAATGTCAACCAACTGATTTAACGATGCAGTCACAGCAGCCGAACCCAAACCAGCCGCCACAATTAGTCGATCGAACTCCAAACTAGCAGCAATCTCCGCTGCTTCAACGGGCACGCCAAACTCAAAAATTACCCCATTTCGTTCAGCAGCATCAACCAAAGCCAAAGTTAGCGCCGTCGGATCGACTTGCCGGTCTTGAGGCGAATAAATCGCAGCAATAATGCGATCGTTTAAAGAGAGATGAGGGCAGCGATCTCGCACTCGTTCCACATCCCAAAGTTCCAATTGCCAACCTTGAGAACGGCGAGTTGCTATCAAATTTTCCCACTTAATTAAATCCTCTCCCTCCGAACAAAGCATTAAAATTCCTTGTTTGTTAAAAGGAATTTTTCGCCCCGTAACTGCTTCCAATTCGGGAATCAAAGTTTCGTAGCGCTGAAGGCTGGTTTCCCTCAACTGCCAATTTCGACCCTTAGTTTTGTGGCTGATAACTCCCATCAAAACACCGAGTGCAGCGCCCGTAGAACCTTGTGCCGGCGGCTGTTTGTCGAACACAGTAACTTTCAGTTCTGAAAATTGACTTAGTTCAAAGGCGATCGAAGCCCCAATAATACCGCAACCAATAATTGCAACGCGAATCATTCAATTTTAGATTTTAGATTTTAGATTTTAAATTTTAGATTTTAAATTTTATAGAAGTTTTTCGTATGGTTCTGAGCGCAAAGCGTGTCAAATTAACAGTAAAATCCTCTGTTTTTCTCGTTTGTCTCGAAGTCTCGATCCCCCTAAATCCCCCTTATTAAGGGGGACTTTGAATGCTCTGCCCCCCTTTTTAAAGTGGAGTTTGAATATTCTTGCCCCCCCCTTACTAAGGGGGGTTAGGGGGGATCTAGACTCGACTACAAGCGATATTTATTATGGGTTTCAGTCTTAATTTGACACCCATCAATTGCCAAGCCTACAAACCCCTAAAGCTATTAAGCTTTAGGAATTAGCTGCAAAAAGGTATCGAAATCATTGACAGCTTTTTGATAGCTGGCCGTGACTTTTGCATAGTCAAGCTCTTTAGCAGCAAGATCGATGTTAACCAACTCGCTAAACAAACTCTTAGTTAAATCAACAGCTTGTTGTTGAGAACTAGGCAACAAACTCGCAGAGACGGTTTTCATGGTGTTCCGCAAGTCGCCTAGAGGCCCGTGAATGTAAGTTCTGGTATCAACCCAATTTTGTTTTTGAATTAAGGTTCCCAGTTTATCCATGCGCGATCGGAACTCGGTCAGAGTAGGAACATAGCGCTGAATTTGCTGGGTCTGAGCTGCTGTGTAAGTCGTTGGAACTTTTGCTTCGACACTGCTGCAACTAACCAGAAATGCCATCAAAAACGCCATCATCAAGGCAAAAATTGAACGGGGACGAGTCATATCGATTTTAGATTTTAGATTTTAGATTTCTCGTTTTCTGGCTCTGCCTGGGAATGCAGCTCGGCGAGGAGCTGGTTCACTGACCTAGCACCGAGAGTTATGTACAAAATATTATTTTACCTCCTGGCGGCGCAGAAAAGTGATCACAGAATTGCCAACTTTTTCTGACCAATGTTCTTGAGGATAATGCCCCGCTTGTTCCAGTGTGACTAACTCTGCATTTGGCAGGGAACCGACTAGCTTTTGAACTGGTTCAACACTCAGCCAAGGATCTGTCAAACCCCAGACAAATAAAGTTGGTCGAGTCCATCCTTTCAAGCCGGATTCAATTTCAGCCATTGACTGCGGCAATTGAATATTGCGGACTGTATTCATCAGCGATCGACCTGCATCCGAGCTCTTCAAAAACGGGCGGCGGTAAACATCTAAATCTTTGTCTGATATTGTCTTGCCGCTGCCACCTTCGAGAGTTCTGTCAACCAAAAGCGGGTCTTGCGTCATCATGTCGCCAATAAAAGGCAGTCCCAACTGCTGCATTTTCCAAGGCAATTTGATATCTGCTGAAACTGGTGTATTTATGATGGCTAGACGATCAATTTTATCGGGATTGCGTAAAGCGTATTGAATGCCGGCTGAAGCTAAAAATCCTTGGACAACGAGGGAAAAGCGGTCTAATTCTATAGCTTGAATAAAGCCAGCGAGGGCGTCAACAAAAGCATCGGGAGTGTAGGCAAAGTCGCGCTTGTCTGGTTTTGTCGATCGCCCGTAGCCCACCCAATCAGGGGCGATCGATCTAAATCCCTGTGCAGCCAAATCCGGCATAATTACAGTCCAGGTAAAACTCTGGGACGGCAAACCGTGCAGCAGCAGTACGGGCGGTTTACCAGTTTCGTTAACCGGATTTGTTTCCCGATAAAACCATTGCAGCGGGCCTACTTCAACTATCTTCTCATCAATTAACATTATTTTACTGGTTATTTATCAAAGAATAAGGCGGGGAATACCCGCCCTACTTACCTAATAGTTGGGTGTGCATAGAACACCTTACCCAACTAATTACAGCCGCGTTTAGAAATTCATTTCAGCAGCTTGAACTTTTTCGACCTGTTTCTTCTTGAGAACCAGCATGATTTGAGCCAGCATGGTTATAGCCACGAAAGCCATCAATCCTTTAACTCGACCTGCACTTTGCAGCACAATCTCCACGTCTTTTTGACCGAAGCCGCCCACATTAGGATTGTTCGTCAAAAGTTCGCCTGCTGCAACTGTTTGTCCTTCGGAAACAATCAGTTCTGGGCCTGCAGGAATCGTATCAACAACGGCTGCACCTTCGGCAGGTTGAATTGTCACTTGATAACCGCCATCTTCAGGTTGAGCAATCTTAGAAATGGTGCCAGCTACCGAAGCATTGTAAACAGTATTATTGCTCTTTTCGCCAGTAGGATAAACCTGACCGCGACCGCGGTTGCCACCAACATAAATTTGGTATTTGCCGTAGTGAACGGACTTGTCAGTTTCGGGATTCGGCGACAAAACTGGGAATACCAATTCTTTGTACTGTTCTCCCGGTACTGGGCCCACTAAAACAATATTTTCTTGGGTTTCGCTGTAAGGTTGGAAGTAAAGATCGCCGACTTTTTCCTTCATTTCTTCGGGAATTCTGTCAGCGGGAGCAATCTTGAAACCTTCGGGCAACATCACTACAGCGCCTACATTCAAGCCGCTTTTGCTGCCGTCGCCGCCAACTTGTTGAACGTTAGTATCGTAGGGAACTTTGACAATAGCTTCAAAGACCGTATCTGGCAAAACAGATTGCGGTACTTCAACTTGAGTCGGTTTTGCACCGAGGTGACAGTTAGCGCAAACAATGCGGCCTGTTGCTTCGCGGGGAGTAGCGGGTGCAGTTTGCTGAGCCCAGAAAGGGTAAGCAAATGCTGCTTGGGGAAGTGCGATATCGCTGGTGAGGAAAAATCCTGCAGCGGCGATCGCAATTAAGGCAGTTTTCGCGATCGTCCTGGCACTGCGGCGAAATATCGCAGATAAATTAGTTTGTGGCATTAGAGTATTCAATCTCAAAGGTCAGACAATTTTGGATTTTGGATTTTGGATTTTGGATTTTGGATTTTGGATTTTGGATTATTAGACTGGTTTAGGGATGCACTTATCTGTGGTTTTCACCATTCACCCCCTATCTAAAATCTCAAATCTAAAATCCAAAATAGTTTAAGACCACCAAGGTGCTTCGCCGGTGCGGAAATCAGTTTCTGTCCAAGTTGTAAAAGCGATCTTGTCATCTGCGACAGTGGCGTGGGCCAGGGCCAGAGACAAAGGCGCGGGGCCGCGCACCACTTTGCCCTCATTGTTGTATTGAGAACCGTGGCAAGGACAGATAAACTTGTTTTCGCTAACATTCCAAGGCACGACGCAACCCAAGTGAGTGCAGACTGCATTGATGCCGTAGTCGGCGATAGATAAGTCTTCTTTCACCACAACATAGGTGGGGTCGCCTTTGAGACCTTGGGCTAAGCTGCGATCGCCTGCAGGGTGCGAAGCCAAATATTGACTAACGATGATGTCGTTACCCAAAGCATCTTTAGCTGTCACTCCGCCGCCAACTGCCCCACTCGACGGAGGAACAAAATATTGGACAACGGGATAGAGTGCGCCCAGTGCCACACCTGTGACTGTACCGAACGTCAGCAAATTCATAAATTGGCGACGCCCCATATCGGGAACATCGGGATTTCCAGCAGAAGATTGAGCCATGACCTGCCTTTACGGTTTTAAGTTACGTTTGTTTGTTTGTTAGCTGTTAGCGAACCTGTACGTGCAGAGGAAGGAGGATAATTGCCGTTAATCTGCTCGCACAAATTTTAGGCCGCGAAAATTCCTTTTAAGAATGCGCCTTCCAGCCTTTATTAGAGTATTATTACATTTTTTGAACTTTGTCTTTTATTGTTTAATGGATTAACTCAGGAGCAACCATGACGGGCAAGGATTTACACCAGCTACTGCTAGAAAAATGGGGAAAGTCTTACGATATCAGATTGCGGCGAACGCGGGGCAAGATTTTTGTGCAAGTTATGTGGAAATATCTAGAACAGGCATCTTTTCCGATGACGGAGGCTGATTATTTCGAGCATTTGGATGCAGTGGCCAATTACCTCAACGGCTGGGGGAGCACTGAACAGGTTAGAGAATATATCGTAACTACTCGCGATCGCCCGCGCTTGGGTAAAGCTGTCAGCGTTCCCCTAGATTTGGGTGAAAGAGCCTCGGAGTGGTTGCTAGACGAGTTTTGAATCACTCAGTCGATTTTAGATTTTAGATTTTAGATTTTAGATTGACTCCACAGCCGGGATCTGGGGGAGTTCCCTCAAGTTTTGTGTCGCGCCGCGGCTGGATTAGTTGAGCCCAAAGTCCCGAAAATCGATCGGCGAGCTTGTCATGCGACTTGCCGCTGGTGAGAAACTAAGCTGTGGCGCATCTAATTTGCACGGGTACTTTGATTCAAAGTCTTGTGTGGCGGGCTTTGCTGCGCGCGCCCTGCTGTGGGATTTAAATGCTGCAACAGTTTCTGGGGCTTTTTAGGGGGCTTTTTTAATTTTGGGCGATCGGACTTCTAGCTTACCAAAATCATCGGAACCAATTTCTGTCAACAATTTCACATACAATGAGTGTCAGATATCTTGTGAAATTTAGGAGAATGTTGTAATGGGTGTTGCACTGGGAATGGTTGAAGTCTTAGGATTTCCCGCTGCAGTAGAAGTTGCGGACTCAATGGTGAAAGCAGCCCGTGTTACTTTAGTTCGCTATGAGAAAATAACCCGCGCCTACTGGACAATTATAGTGCGAGGAGATGTTTCTGAAGTGCAAGCAGCCGTTGCTGCTGGAATTGAATCAGTTAAAAAGGTCGATGGCGGAAAGTTGCTATCGTATCACATAATTGCTCGTCCCCACGAGAATCTGGATTACGTTTTGCCGATCGGCTATACTCCCGAAGTAGAACAGTTCCGAATGTAGTCAAAGTTTTGACAAAACTTTGGTGTTGAATTTTAACTTTTAGTAATTATAGAGGCGCGGGCGATCGCGTCTCTATATTTTTTTGTGGCCAGTCTATCGATCTTTCTGTGGAGTTTTTAGCGCCCTAAAAGCTTTACCAAACCAACCCCGCCAAAATACAAGCTCAGCACCGCACCTCCTAAAAGACTTTGCGTTAAAGGGTCAGTAGAAGGCGTTAACACCGCTCCCAAAACTGCCGCTCCCAAAACTACATACCGCCAGCCGGAGAGCATTTGGTTGGAAGAAACTATCCCTAAAACGCCGAGCAATACTTGGACGATCGGGATTTGAAAAGCTAAGCCGGTGCTGAACATTAACAGCAGTACAAATTTAAAGTATTTGTCGATCGACCACAACTGCTCTACAACGTCGGCTCCATAGCTAACAAAGAAGTTGAGCGCCGCCGGAATCAGAGCGATGTAAGCAAATACTAAACCGCCCAAAAATAGGAAACTCGAACCGAAAAACACCGGCCCCAGCAACCTGCGTTCTTTGCGAGTCAAGCCGGGAAGAACAAACAGCGCTATCTGGTAAAAAATAAACGGACTGGCGATGAGCAAACCGCTGTATCCGGCTACTTCGATAGAAACAAAGAAATACTCGCCCGGAGCTAGTTGCAGAAACTTGACGGGTCCGGCCGGTACTTCTAGCAGTTGCACGATCGGTTTAACTGTTAAAAAGCAACCGATTACAGCGATTACTACTGCAATTAGCGAGTAAAAAAGTCGCTGTCGCAATTCTTCTAAATGGTCGAATAAAGACATTTCAACTTCGTCGGGAAGTTCGTCTAGAAATTCGTTTTCTAAGTTGCGAGAACCCATCGCACCGCCTGCGATTGGTGCAATGCTATTTTCCTGGCTAATTGCTTCGAGGTTGTTGTCGGAACCTTGTTCGGGTGTCTCCAAGTTTGAGGGAGCAGTCATAGGAAATTGGTAATTGGTAAGGGGTAATTGGGAAGAGGGAATGGCTAATTGAAAATTGGTAATTGAAAATTGGTAATTGAGAATAGTTATTTCATAATTGCTCCGACTTCATTCTTCATTCTTCATTCTGACTTCAGCAGCAGAATGAACGCTCGATCATTAATCAGTGTAGCGGTGTCAAAATCCGTGTCGTGCCTTCATTATTCAATCACGATCGCAATTTTGCCGATCGCGCGGCCGGTTTCGCTGTAAGCGTGGGCTGCTGCTACTTCTTGTAAGCTGTAAGTGCGATCGACAATCGGCTCAACTTTCTCGGATTCTATTAATTCCCGCAAAGCGCCTAAATCGCTGGGGTTGGCATTAGCTAAAATAAATTTAGCTTTTTTGCCCGATATCAACCAGCTCGTTAACATCGGTGCGAGGTTGTCGAAACTCGGCAAAGTCGAGATATAAACTCCCTCTGGTTGCAGCACTTTTTCGCATTCACCAAATGTTCTTGTCCCGACAGCATCTAAAATTATATCATATTTATCGCTTTGTTGAGTAAAGTCAACTTCCGCGTAATCGAGAACAAAATCGGCTCCCAAACTCTTGACCAATTCTCTATTTTTTGCACTGCAAACTCCCGTTACTTCCGCATTCATTGCTTTCGCAACTTGCACGGCAAAAGTGCCGACTCCACCGGAAGCGCCGTTAATCAATACTTTGTTTCCTGCTTGAATTTGACCGAAATCCCTGAGAGATTGCAAAGCAGTTAAACCTGCGATCGGTACTGCTGCGGCTTCTGCATGAGTGATGTTTTTCGGTTTAATTGCTGCATCCGATTCTGGCACAGCCGCGTATTCGGCGCAAGCACCCCCATTGATGGGATTTAAGAAAGTATAAACTTCATCTCCGGGTTGAAATTTGGTGACTTCCCGGCCGACTTCCACGACAACTCCAGAGATGTCAGAACCGACTATTCGAGGAAAGTTATATCCTGTTAATAGTTGCAGGTGTCCTTTCCGGATTTTCCAGTCTACGGGATTGACGCTGCTAGCGCGAATTCGCACTAACAATTCGTTGGATTTGGCGATCGGCTTTTCCAACTCTCGGTATTGCAATTCCTCGGCTGAACCGTAGCGATCGAACGCAACTGC
Organism: Microcoleus sp. B3-A4; assembly: GCF_036705385.1. Classification (NCBI taxonomy): domain Bacteria; kingdom Bacillati; phylum Cyanobacteriota; class Cyanophyceae; order Oscillatoriales; family Microcoleaceae; genus Microcoleus; species Microcoleus sp. B3-A4. The sequence continues at coordinate 18,830 of NZ_JAUBUI010000024.1, forward strand.
TTTCATGGCAAATTTTCCGGTTTATTTCCAATAGAACACTCAATCCTTTACAATTACAGCACATTCGATCTAAATGTGACACAGTAAATTGAGCCAGCCTTGTAGCATCGGGCGATCGACTCTTGGAGGCCTCCAGACAATGGGCAGGCGTGAGGCCATGGGTTCGCTGGCCCAGTGCGATCGACTAGGGATTAAAGTTAATAGGAACAGGGCGGGCTATCCCATAACCCTGAGCATAATCTACTCCAATCTCCCGCAATTTTTCTAAGATAGTCTCGTCTTCGACAAACTCAGCTATAGTTTCAAGATTCATCGCATGGGCAATACGATTAAAGCCTTCAACCAGCGCTTGAGAAATCAAATTATGACTAATATTCTTGACAAAAGCGCCATCTATTTTTAGATAATCCACTGGTAAATTTATCAGATACGCAAAGGAACTCAACCCACTGCCAAAATCATCTAAAGCAAAGCAACAGCCAATCTTTTTGAGTTCGCTCATGAAATATCTGGCTTGTTCAAAATTCGCAATCGCTGCGGTTTCCGTGATTTCAAAACCAATGCTTTGTGGCGGGACTTGGTAGCGAGAAAATTGTTCGATTAAAAACCTCATAAACTGATTGTTACTAATGCTAGACCCAGAAAGATTGATCGTATACAAGCCTTGACTAAGAACATCTTTCTCCGGTAATTTGTGATAATTAGAGAAAAAAGTTTCGATAACCCAACAATCGATATCAGTTATCAAGCCGTAACGCTCGGCGGCGGGAATAAACAGATTTGGAGATACTAATTTTCCATTTTCGTCCAGCATTCTGATCAAAATTTCATAATGCTCTACTAATGGTTTAGAGGTAATAGAGACAATCTTTTGGTAGTAGAGACAAAAACGATTGGTTTCCAGCGCTCGGCTGATTTGGGAAATCAACTGCCTCTCACCACGTTGTTTAATTAGTTCGCTATCATCTAGACGATAAATATGAACACAGTTTCGCCCTCTGGCTTTGGCGGCATAACAAGCTGCATCAGCCGCTCCCAGAAGCTCCATCAAATTTTGGGTGGTGTGGTCAATGGCCACAACTCCAATGCTGACTCCGATGATAAAGGTGTTGCCATTCCAAATAAACCGAAATTGATGCACTAAGTCTTTGAGGTTTTCCGCAATCTGAGTTGCTTGAGATAGTGGGCATTGAGTGAGCAAAAGACCAAATTCATCACCTCCCAAGCGAGCCAGTGTGTCATTAGCACGGACTCCCTGTTGAATAAGTCCGGTGATTTGGCGCAGTAGCTCATCGCCAGCAATATGACCTACGGTATCATTAACGACTTTGAACTGATCTAAATCTAAATAACAGAGAGCGTGCTGGTGATTGCTCTCTTTAACAGAGGCGATCGCCTCAACTAGGTGCTCCTCAAATCTTCGACGGTTGATTAACCCCGTTAGGGCATCGTGACTGGCTTCCCAAGATAGTTGACGGGTGAGATAGCGCGATTCAGTAATATCATGAAAGACGATTACTGCCCCGATAATTTGACCTTGGCGGTCTCGAATAGGTGCTGCCGAGTCAGCAATGGGATACTCGGTTCCATCATCGGCAATCAGAATAGTATTGTTAGCTAAGGTCACAATTACCTCCTCTAATAGAGCCTGGTTTATGGGATTCTCTACTGGCTCTCGCGTTACTTGATCGACAATTAGGAAAACTGTAGAGAAAGGCACTCCTTTAACCTCATGAGTTTTCCAGCCTGTCAGTCGCTCAGCTATAGGATTGAAATATGTCACATTACCTTGGGCATCAGTAGTAATGACCGCATCGCCAATGGATTGCAGTGTCACTTGAGCCAATTCCTTTTCGGCAAATAGAGACTCTTCGAGACGTTGCCGTTCTTCAATTTCTCTCACGAGAAGTAAATTTTGATTTTGGAGTTTTTGTTGCAGTCTTCGGATCGTTAGGTGGGTTTCGACACGAGCTAATACTTCTTCGACTTGAAATGGCTTAGCAATATAATCTACCCCTCCAACAGCAAGCCCTTGCACCTTATTAAATGTTTCATTTAGCGCACTCAAAAAAATTATTGGAATGTCGGCAGTGCGCTCATCAGATTTTAATTGTCGGCAAACTTCATAACCATCAATATCAGGCAATTTAATGTCTAGTAATATTAACTCCGTCGATGGCGATTGGGCGGCTCTGATCGCCATAGCCCCTGTTATAGCACTGCGAACTTTATAACGCTCTTGCCTCAAAGTATCCCTGAGAAGGCGCAGGTTATCAGGTAGATCGTCAACAATTAAAATATTGCCTCGGTAGTTTGTAGCTCGATCGCTAATCTTATCGCTAGTTCTATCGACAATCATACTGATTTCCCTAGTTTCCTGCTAGAGGAATATAAACATATGCACAAACAGTATAGTTGAATTACTGGGTTAAAAAGGTCACTTTATCCACAAAGAAGTCCTGCGATCCCGGAGATATGGGGCTGGCAAGGGGGCGCAGCCCCACAAAATCTGAATAGTTTGGTTAGGGGCAGTCCCCCCGTGGTTGCCCTTCTGGGCTTCGCCTAACATCAGAAGAAGATTGTTTCAACCCAAGCAGCCGATTTATGAACAAGCGCATTTCTCAAATGGCAAGCCTACTCGTCATTGCGATCGGATGTCTCGTGCTGCTTGGTTGGCAATTTGACATCTCCCTACTCAAAAGCGGTTTTCCCGGTATGACTTCGACCATGAAAGCAAACGCGGCAATTTGCTTTTTGCTGGCTGGAGTGTCTTTGAGATTGTTGCAGTACCAAAGAACCCGACTGCCCAATCGCATCGCTCAAGGGATGGCAGGATTCATAATCATCATGGGTCTGTTGACGCTGAGCCAGTATATTTTTGGTTGGAAGCTGGGTATTGATGAGTGGCTTTTCCCAGATTTCGTGTCTTCAGCGACTCCTTATCCGGGAAGAATGGGAGTAAATACCGCCGTAAATTTTGTGCTGATGGGACTAGCACTGTTACTGTTAGGGCAAAACTCCCAACGGGATACTTGGTTGGCTCAAATTTTTAGTAGTGTTGCAACTTTAATTTCTCTACTAGCTTTATTTGGACACCTATTCAAGGTCGATATTCTTGAACGGTTGGTCACAATTACGACGACTCAACCCGTAAACACGATCGCCACCTTTTTCATCCTCTATGGAGGAATTTTATTGCTCCGCCCCAACGAAGGATTAATGCAAGTAGTAAGCAGTCGCCTGGTCGGCGGAGTAATGGTTCGGTGGTTGCTGCCTTGGGGGACAATTTTTCCAGTGACACTGAACTGGTTCACTCTTCAGGCGCAAAATTTAGGCTGGTATAACGCTAATTTTGGCTATACATTGCGTTCAACTGTTATGGTTGTCACATTCTCAATTCTCATCTTGGGGACGGCTCGCTTTTTGAACCAGATAGATTACAAACGCCAACAAGCCGAAAAAGAAATTAAAAAACTTAACGAAAATTTAGAAGTTCTTGTGGCTGAACGAACAGATGCTTTACAAAAATCGCAGGCTCGTTTTGCGGGAATTCTAGAAATCGCCAGTGATGCAATTATTTCAGTCGATCGCACTCAACGCATTACTCTGTTTAATCAAGGGGCAGAAAAGATGTTTGGCTATAAAATTGAGGATATTTTAGGGAAGCCACTGAATTTACTGCTGCCAGAACAGTTTAGAGATGCACATCCGCAGCATATCAAAAAATTTGCACAGTCTTCTACCAGAGCGCGAAGGATGGGAGAACGAGGCGAGATTTTGGCTCGTCGTCAAGATGGAACGCAGTTTCCGGCTGAAGCCTCTATTTCTAGGCTGGAAATGGGAGACGAAACGGTATTTACTGTTATTCTGCGCGATATTAGCGATCGCAAACAAGTAGAAGCATCACTGGCTCACATGGCAGCGATTGTGGAATACTCTGGTGAGGCAGTTATTAGCAAGTCATTAGACGGCATCATTTTAACCTGGAACAATGCAGCAGAAAAAATCTTTGGCTACAAGGCTGAAGAAATCATAGGACAATCGATTGTCATTCTAATTCCCTCCAATCTTACCTACGAAGAACAGCAAATCCTAGAAACGATTCGACAAGGAGGAACGGTTGAAAACTATGAAACCGTGCGTGTTCGCAAAGATGGACAGCTTATCCACATATCTTGTACCATATCACCTCTGAAGGACACAACAGGCAGAATTACTGGGTGTTCTGTAATTAAACGCGACATCACCGATCGCAAACGAGCTGAAATAAATCGCCAACAAATTGAGATGGCTTTACGAAACAGTGAAGAGCAGTTTCGCCATGCCTTTGAAGATGCCTCTATCGGGATGGCGATCGTTTCACTTGATGGGCACTGGATTAAAGTCAATCCTGCCTTATGTCAGATTATTGGCTACTCATCAGAAGAGTTGTTAGCCTTAACTTTCCAAGACATTACCCATCCTGACGATTTAGATGCGGATCTTAGTTATGCCAATCAACTATTAGCAGGAACAATTTCAACTTACCAACTGGAAAAACGGTATTTCCATAAACAAGGACATATAATTTGGATTCTTCTTGATGGCTCGCTAGTACAAGATGGACAGGGAAATCCACTGCATTTTATTGCTCAAATCCAAGACATTACCGCTCGAAAAGAAGCTCAAAAGGCGCTAGAACTTCAGAGTGTTATTATGAATAACATGGCAGGTGGAGTGTGTTTAATCAAAGCCTCAGAACTCACGATCGTCTACACCAATCCCAAATTTGACGCTATGTTTGGCTACACAGAGGGCGAACTCGCAGGTCAACCCGTTGGTGTCTTGAATTATGTCGATACAAATTTTACACCAGATGTAACCGTTCTAGATATCGTCACTCAAATTGAACAGATCGGCGAAGCGAAATATGAAGTCCACAATAGAAAGAAAGATGGAACTCTCTTTTGGTGCAGAGTTCATACATCCAGGTTTGAGCATCCTGAATACGGAACTGTATATGTTGCCGTTCAAGAAGACGCAACAGAGCTAAAACTTGCTGAGCAAGCCTTGCAAGCTACCACAAATCGCCTCAACTTTCTTCTAAACTACAGCCCCGTTGTCATTTATAGCAGTCAACCTGCTGGCGATTATGCAGCAACGTTCATCAGCGAAAATATCAAAGATGTATTGGGCTACGAAAGCAGCGAGTTCTTAGAAGATCCTAAATTTTGGGTGAATCACTTACACCCCGATGATGTAGAACCAGTGCTTAATGGCTTACCAAATGTATTCATTAATGATTTTTATTTCCACGAATACCGTTTTCGTCGCTCCGATGGGGTTTATCGCTGGATGCTCAGTCAGCTTAGGCTAATTCGAGATAATTCAGGTAAACCTGTAGAAATGTTGGGATATTTAATTGACATTAGCGATCGCAAACAAGCTGAGTTGGAATTTCACCACGCAAATGAAGCAAACCAAGCCAAGACTGTCTTCCTCGCCAACATGACCCATGAACTCCGCACCCCCCTCAACTCAATTTTGGGATTCACGCAATTGATGAGCTATGATAGAAGTCTGACTCCTTCTCTGCAAGAACGTTTACAAATTGTCAATCGTAGCGGTAGACATTTATTGGACTTGATTAACGATATTTTAGATTTATCCAAAATAGAGAGCGGACGGATGACCCTCAATCTTTCTGACTTTGATTTGACAAATTTGCTGGCTTCTATTGAAGAAATGTTCCAAGTTAAAGTCCAATCTAAAGAATTGCAACTAATTTTCGATATAGCTCCCGACATTCCTAGATTTGTGCATAGCGACAATAAAAAACTCTACCAAGTCTTCGTCAATCTCCTCGGTAATGCGATTAAGTTTACCAACAAAGGAAGCGTCACCCTACGGGTAAGAGCAAGACAAAGAGACACAACATCCTGTCACCTATGTTTTGAAGTTGAAGATACAGGCGTGGGAATTGCCCCCACAGAAATTGATAGCCTATTTAAGGTATTTGTGCAAGCCCAAGCTGGGAATAATTTGAGTCAAGGTAGTGGGCTTGGTTTAGCCATCAGTCAAAAACTCGTCAAACTCATGGGCGGTCAAATTCGCGTTAAAAGCACTTTGCACCGAGGTAGCACTTTTTCGTTTGAGATTCCTGTACAGTTACCTCAAGCAGACTCCTTACCCCCAGAATCAAGTAATCAAAGAGTAATTGGTTTAGCTCCCGGACAACCGACTTACCGCATTCTTATTGTTGAAGATTTAGAAGAAAATCGTCGCTTGTTAGTCGAGTTCCTTACCTCGGTTGGTTTTGAGGTGAGAGAAGCAAAAGAGGGAGGGGAGGCACTGTCGCTGTGGGAGAGTTGGCGGCCGCACCTGATTCTGATGGATTTGCGAATGCCGATCGTGGATGGCTACACAGCTAGTAAATATATTAGAGAACGCCCTCAGAGCCAAGAAACTGTCATTATTGCTTTAACTGCCAGTATTTTTGAAGAAGAGCGAGAGAAAGTTGTTATGGCTGGCTTTAACGACTTTATAAGCAAGCCATTTCAGCAGAGAGACATCTTTGACAAAATCGCTAAATATTTGCCAGTGCAATATATCTACGAAGTCGTAGAACAAACTCCACAAAAACAATTAGTTGAAACGGTGTCTGGAGAAGATCTATCCATCATGTCCCCTCAGTGGTTAGAACAAATGTATCAAGCCGCTTACTATCTCGATACTGAAGTTATGAATGAATTAATTGTACAAATTCCAGAATCCAAAGCAAGTTTGTCCCAAGCACTAACCGAGTATATCAATAATTTTAATTCCGATCGAATTATGGAGCTGATTCGACCTTTGCTGCCGAATCCACTGTAGTTATCGAGTTTAAGGACAAAAAATCTACAGTGCTGTAAGCAGTGGCTATATTTCCAATAGAAACCAACAGGGGAAAGGATTTGGAAGTTTTTGGATAAGTCTATTGCAGATATCCATCAGCTTGAGGAAATGGCATACACATTAGATGAAATGTGCTGTATCATATAGCAATTATATTTCGTATGGGAAGGAGATTTATTCTTTTTATTAAATGCAGAGGGTGCTGAGGGGGCAGAGAAATAGAAAAGAGATAGATAAATGATTGATTTAACCGGGAAGGTAATTTTAGTAACTGGTGGCTCGAAAGGGATTGGTGCAGTGACGGTGCGGACTCTGGTTAATGCTGGAGCCGAGGTGATTTTGCATTACTTTCGCAGTCAGAAAGAAGCGGAAGCGGTAGCAGCAAGTGTTGCGCGCGATCGCTGTTATTTATTGGCAGCAGATTTGATGGTGGCAAACGCGGCTTCGACTTTGTGGCGAGATGCTTTAAAATGGCGCGGTCATATTGATATTTTAGTTAATAATGCGGGGATTATGCAGTCAGCGGGTATAGAGGACAAATTCGATATTTGGTCTTCAGCTTGGCAGCAAACTCTACAAGTAAATTTAGTTGCCGTTGCCGATTTGTGCCGGGAATCTATTCTGCATTTTCAAACTCGCAGAGTAGGTACAATTATTAATATAGCAAGTCGCGCTGCTTTTCGCGGCGATGACCCGAATTATCTGCACTACGCCGCTTCTAAAGGTGCTATTGTTGCTTTAACTCGCAGCATTGCTAGAGGTTTTGCGGCTGATAATATTTTGGCATTTACAGTTGCACCGGGATTTGTCAGTACAGAAATGTCTAATCAGTTTATTCAGGAGTTCGGTGAAGCTGATATTATTCGCGATATCCCGATCGGCAAAATCGCTCCTCCTCAAGAGGTTGCCAATGTTATCGCGTTTTTAGCGTCGGGTTTAGCTGCACACGCTACCGGGACTACGATCGACATTAATGGAGCTTCTTACGTGCATTGAGACAATTACTGTAAAATACCTCTCAAGGCTCACGCTGACACCTTTTAAAACTAACTCATTTATCACTTTAGCAAGACGCTAAAAACTCCATCAATCACTTAGCGTTAGATAAAAAGATAGTCTGAGGAAAGTTGATTATGACAACAGATAACGGCACCAACACCAAACGAGTTGCCATACTCATCGAAAATGGAGTAGAAGATTCGGAATTTTTAGTTCCTTACAACGCCTTAAAACAAGCAGGATTTGAAGTAGTTGTCCTCGGTTCGCGGACAAACGAAAAGTATGCAGGGAAACAAGGAAAAGTTGCCCAGCAGGCTGACGGGACTACCACTGAAGCAGTACCCGCAGAATTCGATGCAGTGATAATTCCCGGCGGTATGGCTCCCGATATGATGCGGACTAATCCCAATACAGTACGTTTTGTACGAGAAGCCTTTGAGCAAGGAAAAATCGTCGCTGCTGTTTGTCACGGCCCGCAAGTTTTGATTGAAGCCGACTTGCTGAAAGGCAAAAATGCGACGGGTTTCTTGGCAATTAAAACAGACATGATTAATGCCGGGGCTAACTACATTAACGAAGCTTTAGTAGTTGACGGCAACTTGATCACTTCCCGCCAACCGGGAGATTTAGCAATATTTACCACGGCAATTCTGGCTCGCCTCGGTTACGGCGGAAAAGCAGTCGGTTTGCCAGAAGAAAGTGACACAAATGCAGAATGGTGGAAATTAGCTAATGGTTGGGGAGGTTCTACACAAGGCGACATTGTTAAAGGTTTGAATACCGCCCTCGCAGGGGAACGCTATGCTTGCGAAGCGTTTCAAAATTATGCGGAAAAAACCCAAGACAGCGATTTGCGATCGCTCTTGAGAGAAATGATTCAAAACAAACAGAACCACATCCTCGCTCTCGAAAAACGCCTCAACGATTTCGGTGAAAAACCCTCAATTCCTGCCCAAATTGCTGACAAATACGCTAAATTAAAAGCTTCGATGCAAGGAACGGATGAAACCTTTTTGCTGCGGAGCACTCTAGGTGAGTTGCAAACCGGTGTTGTCGATGTCAACAACCTGCGGGTGAAGTTCACAGATCCCGTATCAACTGCCATTTTGACAGAGATAGAATCGGATTTGTCCAAGTGTGAGCAAGTCGTTGCTAAACTCTACCGCGACCGTGCAGTTTCCCAGGAAATTAAGTCGCCTAAACCTTCGACTAGCCCCGCTGTAAAAATGTAATCAGCAAGGGGATAAATAAGTTTGTAGTTTTGTCCAGAGGTGAAAACCCGCACCCATATCGCAGCTACAAACTTGCTCTGCAATCCTACAATATACGCCTTTCCGGTAAAATAAAACCCAACACTAAAAAGCAGATATTCAACTAACTGCAAGGTGGAGGGTTTTATTAAATGGGTTTTATTTTTGTTTCAGTGGAATACGGCGGCTTTGAAACAAGCTTGCGGCACCCGGGGGCGGTACCAGCCCCCGGATTCATGCGTGCAGAAATAAAAAATATAGTATCCGATAACCAGCCCCCGGATTCATCCGTCAAGTCGCTTTCTTCAATTCTAAAATCTAAAATCTAAAATCTAAAATCTAAAATCGATTGCCTTCTTGCCTCTTCCTTTAGACAGGAGACACCTAGGCTATAAATGCGCTACTCTGTTGCCAATATTTTGATGAGGAAAAGAAGGCTGTGGTTCCCTTACGCGATGAAAATCCCATTACTATCACTCCCTACGTCACCTACGGGCTGGTTGCGGCAAACATATTAGTATTTTTGTACGAACTCAGTTTGGGCGATCGACAATTAACCCAATTCTTCTACTCTTGGGCCGTAATTCCTTGCCAGTTAAGCAATATGTGTCGGGTTGCCCTGCCTGCTTCGCCATTTCCCGAATGGACAACACTAATTAGCTCCCAATTCCTGCACGCAGGCTTTCTCCACATTGCCGGAAATATGTTATTTTTGTGGATTTTTGGCAACAACGTAGAAGACCGTTTAGGGCACGTCAAATTTATAATATTTTACCTTACTTGCGGCGTTTTAGCATCACTAACTCAGTGGTTTTTTTCCTCAGCATCTGCCATTCCGTCCCTAGGTGCTAGCGGCGCGATCGCAGGCGTGATGGGAGCTTACATTCTCAGATATCCCCAAGCCAGAGTTCTGACACTGCTTCCCCTGGGAATCTTTTTTACCACCGTCAGAGTCCCCGCTTTCTTCTTTCTAGGATTTTGGTTTGCACAGCAAGCATTGAGTGGCCTGGCTTCGTTGAATGCCCCGGCAAGTGTCGGCATGGAATCCGGGGGAGTTGCCTACTGGGCCCACGCCGGCGGCTTTGTTTTCGGCGCTATTCTCGGCCCTTTGCTGGGATTGTTTTCTGAAGAAAATCAGATTTAATTTTTCACCCTTGATGAAGCAAAATAAATGCAGATAAAGTCCCCAACAATGGCATTTATCTGCATTTTTATGCGGTTTCAAACCTCTGATTTTTCTCAAACTTCGGTTCTATAATTTGCCCTTTGTTGCGAATTTTCCTGAAGAGAATCACATTTAACATTTTACACAAGATAAATAAAAATAAACGCAGATAAACTGCCAACAAAATCGGCGTTTATCTGCGTTAATCTGCGGTTTCAAACCTCTTATCTTTTTAGATAAACGTGAAGTCAAATCCCGAAAGAGAAGAAACCCCAGTTACACCATTTAACTTCGCCAAAATGCGAGAATCAGCACCGGCGACGTTATTGCCATTGCCGTCATAAATGATGTAAGTATTGCCGCCGGAATCGTAAGCAAACAAGAAAGCAGTTCCTCCCAGAATATTTGCAGAAACAGTTGTCTGCACATTCAGCAGAACTTGACTGCCATTGCTGAGATTGGCGAATCCTGGGGCAAAATTAAACTGATCGGCGATCGGCACACCGAGACCGTTAAAATCAGTAATCACATCGTATCCGCCCGCCGCGATCGCAGCATCGATTGCAGCCGAAGAAGCCGCATCAAAGACTGGCCCACCTTGTGCAGGGCTGGTATAGCGGAATTGATTGCTGCCACCGCCCCCTGTCATGGTATCTGCGCCGAGGCCCCCTACGAGCACGTCGTTATCCAAACCGCCGTTAATCGTATCGTTGCCGCCTTGACCATCAATAGTATCGCTGCCCGCCAAACCGTCCAAATTGTCCGGCAAAGAACCCCCAACCAAATTGTTAGGCCCGCTATCAGCCGGCAAGATTTGAACGGTGATAGTACCCACGCCCGGAGTTGTCCCCAATCCGTCGCTGACGCTGTAGGTGAAAGCAGTTGTACCCGCTACGTTGCCGGGGATGAATTGCACTTGAGAGACAAGATTTACAGCTATCCCCAGTTGCGGTGTGCTGACATTGATAATGTTGAGCGATCCTGGTTGCGGGCTGGAATCGTTGGCCAGCACGTCGATGAAAGTGGGCTGCGAATTATTCGTACTCGTAAATACGAGGCCGTCATTGACAGCAATCGGCGACAGGGTAGTTGGAACAGTTACAGAGGTATCGAAAGAATTGATGTTAATTGCGACTGACGCTGCTGCCGTGCCGCCTTGGTCGTCAGCTACGCTGTAGCTGAAAGAACCGGCTGACCCGATCGCGTTTGTTCCAGGTTGAAATTTCAGCCCAAGTAAATCCTGAACGGTTAACTTTTGGTTCACGCTGAGGGGGTTTGTACCCGTAATTACCTGACCAAAAGTAGGATTGGGAAGTCCGACTACCGCGATCGACAGCGGCTGGCCCTCCGGGTCGCTGGGCGCCGAAATGCTCAGAGACAGAGGCAAATTCTGCAAACCAGTCACCGTCTTGCCAGCTTCCACGATCGGCGGCTGGTTAGGAGTCGGAGATGTAAAACTCGGCGGAGTCGGCCCCCCGCCCAAAGGTGGAGGAGTTGGGGTCGCCGCCGTTGGAGTGGGGACGATCGAAGGACTCGGACTTGGGGTTGTCCCCGTTGTTGGAGTCAGACTCGGACTCGTACCCGGAACCTGTGTCGGCAATGTCCCTGTTGTGGGACTCGTGGTTGTCCCCGGTGATGGTGATGGAGTTGGACTCGGTGTTGTCCCTGGTGATGGAGTTGGACTCGGAGCCGGTTCCGGAGTTGGACTCGGTGCTGGAGCTGGACTCGGTGCGGGAGAAGCAGTGGTTCCGGGTGATGGTGCCGGAGAAGCAGTGGTTCCGGGTGATGGTGCCGGAGAAGCAGTGGTTCCGGGTGATGGTGCCGGAGAAGCAGTGGTTCCGGGTGATGGTGCCGGAGAAGCAGTTGTCCCGGGTGATGGTGCCGGAGAGGCAGTTGTCCCGGGTGATGGTGCCGGAGAGGCAGTTGTCCCGGGTGAGGGTGCCGGAGAGGCAGTTGTCCCCTCAATGGTGAAGGGATTGTCGTTTACGCGCGGTATTTGAGCTGTAGTGAATCGAGATTCATCTAGCGAGGTCGATCGAACATCAATCAACACCGCCAAAAATTCCCCAGTTCGCCTGTCCCTAATAATCGTGTTGCTAGAATTCGAGCCTTGGCCCTGGAAAATTTCTAACTCTGTAAAGTTCAGACCTCCAGCCAGACCGATCAAATCTCCCGGATTAAAATCTCTAATTACATCAGCATCGCCGATTTCGCGGCCCCCAGTAGTGAGAAACCCGTTGCTGCCAGCCGACGTGCCCACCCTACCGAGAACAAAGATATCCGATCCGTCGCCTCCTGTGAGAGTATCCAATCCGCGATCGCCCGAAAGAATATCATCCCCAGCATCTCCAGACAAAGAATCATTGCCGTCGCCCCCGAAGAGCAGGTCATCACCCTCGCCGCCGTCACCAGTATCGTTACCAACACCGCCGGTGATGACATCCCCGCCCTCCTGGCCCAACAAAATATCATTGCCCCCAGCGCCTATTAGGCAATCGTTACCCGTGTCGCCAAAAACACTGTCATTGCCCTTGTCGCCAAAAATCAGGTCGTCCTCGCCACCACCGCGCAGACAGTCATTGCCTTTACCGCCGTACAGCGAGTCGTTGCCTTCAGCACCCAAGACAAGATCGTTGCCCTGGTCGCCAAAAGCTAGGTCATCGCCTTGGTCGCCAGAAACCAAGTCATCGCCTTTGCCACCCCGCGCCGTGTCATTGCCACGCCCGCCCTCAACGATATCTTTACCAGCGCCACCGTTGAGAGAATCGTTACCGTCTTCGCCCCTGAGTAGATCGTCTCCGTCCCGACTCATAAGCGTGTCGTCGCCGGCACGCCCGGAAATTGTGTCATTGAATAAGCTGCCGATTAAATAGTTATTGCCATCATTCGCGACAACTACGCCATCGACAAAAAGTGGCTCTGGGGGAGGCGTGGGAACTGTCACAGGTGGCCGCGGCACCGGGGAGATCGAAATGTCCGGGCCCGTCCCCGTCATCCCTGGAGAAGTCCCCGTCATCCCTGGAGAAGTCCCCGTCATCCCTGGAGAAGTCCCCGTCATCCCTGGAGAAGTCCCCGTCATCCC
>NZ_JAUBUI010000024.1:32298-76137 GCF_036705385.1 Microcoleus sp. B3-A4
TGGAGAAGTCCCCGACGACGGCGTAGGCTGGGGCACCGTCCCGCTATCCAAACTATCCTCGTTCTCATCGGGTAGTCGCCCTAGGAGAAAATTTAGTGGTACTGCTTCTGGCATTGTTCCGCCTCCTTGCGACGCTACTCAAAAACTACTAAATAAACTTAAAGTCAGATGCAGTAATGACGGTGCTGAGCGCTCCCGGCACTGTAGGAATAGAATTCAACACTCCCAAATCAAAAGCTGGGAGACTGTCATCTGCCACATTCGGGTCAAACCCGAGAACGTACTTGTTAAAAGTATTGTTCAGGTACACGAAGAAAGCTCCCGTTTTGCTCGAACCCTTTTGATTCTTCAACACTGCATTTACTGCTTGAGCGTTATCAAATTTAGATTCAAACAAAATGACTGATTGCTTGCTGATGTCGTCGCCGCTAGACCCGATATTCCTGACGATAAAACTGGTGAAATCGAGAGTAGTTCCTGAGTTGGTTAAACCTGCGAAATTTGACGACCTGAACAAAAATCTGTCGGTCTCGCTGCCGTTAGCGTTAAAGTCAGCAATCACGTCCACGCCTTCGCTGGGAGTTTCGTAGTAGAAGAAATCATTGCCAGCATCGCCCGTGAGCAAGTCAGAACCGACACCGCCACCCACAATGTCATTGCCTGCACCGCCGGAAAGCGAGTCGTTGTCATCGCCGCCCAATACCAAGTCATTGCCGAAGGCGCCGCTGAGACAGTCGCTGCCTGCACCGCCGTCGAGAGTGTCGTCGCCCGCTTGGCCGTCGAGGGAGTCGCTGCCGGCTTGGCCCAACACGTAGTCGTTGCCCGAACCTCCCAGTCCCGTGTCGTTGCCTTCTCCACCCAAAATCGTGTCATCGCTGTCCCCGCCGGATATGGAATCGTTATTGATACCGCCCTCGAGCAAGTTTCTGCCCAGTCCACCGTCGAGGATGTCGTCGCCCTCACCGCCGTCGAGGGAGTCGTCGCCAATGCCACCAAGTAAGGTGTCTACCCCGGTTCCTCCCAGTATCGAGTCGTCGCCGGATTCTCCCAACATCGAGTCATTGCCTGTTCCGCCGTCAATGGTGTCGTTGTTGTCACCGCCCAAGAGGTTGTCATTGTCATTGCCGCCGAACATCAGGTCGTTGCCCAGTCCGCCGATCAGCGAGTCTATGCCGTCTTCGCCGTCAACGGTGTCGTTGCCCAGTCCGCCGTCAACGGTGTCGTTGCCGATCGCACCCACCACGGAGTCGTTGCCTGTTTCACCGAATACGAGGTCGTTGTTGCCATTACCATCGATGAGGTCGTTGCCGTCGCCCCCAGAGAGGGTATCGTCGCCGGCCCCGCCGAGGATGAAGTCGCTGAGGTTGCTGCCTGTAAAGCTGCTGGCCGGGAGTGCGCTGCGATCGACAATATTATCTACCACCGTGATGCTGAAGGATACTGGCCCGATAGTTGCAGAGCCGTCGGAGGCTGTAAACGTGAAAGTGTCGCTGCCACCTGTCGCCAGCAAGTTGTATTTGACGATGTTGTTGTTGATATCGTCTTGAGTAAATTTACCGCCGACGTTGAGAAAGGTGCTGCCCCTTTGGACAAAACCTCTGGTAGCGTCGGGGGCTTTGGTAATCGTGTAAAAGATTTCCGACGGCGTGTTGTCGGGATCTGTCACTAACAAATCCGCAGCGGTGATTGTCTGGGTAGGATTACTTTTGGCAACCACCACACCGTCGTTAATTACTAGCTGCGGCGGGCTGCTGACGCGGATGGTTGCTACCGCCTGACTTGTGCCGCCGTTACCGTCTGAGATCGAGTAGCTGAAGCTGTCAGTACCCGAGAAGCCGGGATTCGGGGTGTATTTGAATACGCCGCCGCCCACGGGAACCAGGCTCCCCTTGCTTGCTGGAGCAAAAGTCGTGACAGTCAGAGCGCTTTGTTCCGCGTCAGTGTCGTTCAACAGAACGTTGAGAGTGAGTTGTTGACCCGTAACCGTGGTGAAGTTGTCGTTAACTGCTTTTGGAGGTTGGTTAAGGATGGGCGTCGGCGGTGTCGGCGGCGTGGGACTTCCTGTCGGCGTCGGCAACCCCGGTGTCGGCGACCCCGGGAACGTCGGCCGGGGCTCGTCTGGCGGTGTCGGCGGTGTCGGCGGTGTCGGCGGTGTCGGCGGTGTCGGCGGTGTCGGCGGCGTCGGACTTCCTGTCGGCGTCGGACTTCCTGTCGGCGTCGGACTGTCTGTCGGCGTCGGTAGGGGAAGGGGAGTTGCGCTGCCGGGAACTCTGGGGGCAATTACAAATGAGCTTCGCCCTAGGGTTCTGCTGTCTACTCCGGGCAATACTGCTAAAAAGTCGCCGCTGACGCCGTTGCGAATAATCGTGCTGCCGGCTTTGGTCTCGGCGCTTTGGAAGATGACCAAATCTTCAAACTTGAGGTCGCCACTTAACCCGATTAAATCTTCGCCTTGGCGAAAGTCTGTGAAAATGTCGGCATCGGCGATGTCGGGGCCGCCTGTGGTGAGAAATGCCGGGTTAGTGCCGTCGCTGCTGCCGCTGGGGGAACTGAAGGCACCGATGACGAAGACATCTCTGCCTTCGCCTCCTGCCACTACGTCTTTGCCTGCTTCGCCCCAAAGAACGTCGTTGCCCGCGCCGCCGTCCACGATGTCATCACCGTCGCCGCCGAATACGATGTCGTCGCCGTCGCCGGAAAAAAATGTATCCCCGCCGGCGTTTCCGTAGAGCCAGTCGCCTCCTTCGTTGCCAAATACCAAGTCTTCACCATCGCCGCCGAAGAGCGAGTCGTTACCTTGGTCGCCCCACAGGATGTCGTCGCCTCGATCGCCCAAAAAGCTATCGTCGCCAGCACCCCCACGCAAGCTGTCGCTGCCTTTTCCCCCATAAGCCGTGTCTCTGCCTTCGCCTCCGATTACCGTGTCGTTGGCGTCATTGCCGTACAGCAGGTCGGGGTTATTTCCCCCGTCGAGGGAGTCGTTGCCTTTGCCTCCGTACAGGGTATCGAGTCCTAAACCGCCATCGAGAACGTCGTTGCCTGGGCCGCCGAACAGCACGTCGTCATCGTCGGCCCCGAATATTAAATCGTCGCCGTCGGCTCCTTGAAGGTTGTCGTTGCCTTGCAGCCCGGAAATCACGTCGGGCCCGGGACTGCCAACTAAGGAGTCGTTGGTTTCTCCGCCGCGGACGACGCCGCCGATGACTGCGGGCGAGGTACCTTGGCCTCCGCCCAATGTGTCGTCTATGCCGCCAAATGTGTCGTCTCCGGAGGGAGTTGGTGTTGGCGTCGGCGTCGGAGGTTCGGGTGTTGGTGTTGGGGTCTCTGGTGTTGGGGTCTCTGGTGTTGGGGTCTCTGGTGTTGGTTCTGGTGTTGGTGTTGGTTCTGGTATATTTACTACTGGTACTGCACTTGGCATTATTTTGGCTCCTTTAAACGACGATCCCGATTAACTTTAAGAACTGATTAGTATCAGTTTGTTGCCACAAATCTGGCTTAAAATTGATTAATAATCCCGATCATTTCTAACATACTAAATCAAAAATGCAACGGCTATAGATATTTTTTACGCCGGGCATCTTTTGATCTCAAAATATTAATGATTGCACGTTTTGCTGCCTATCTTGGGTATACTTTAATATCGCCGCATTTTGATCGAGCCTAGAAACCAGGCTTCGAGTCAGCCTGCTGTATTTATCCAAAAGCAGAAAAAATAAAAATCTTCGCCGTCATAATTTTTTCTTTCTGAATGTCGAATGCTGAATACAGATGTGCCTCTTGCCTGCAGAAGCGAATGCCTTATCCTGACTGCTGACAAGAAACAGAGCTGTTAATTAGGGGCAGAAGCGGCCCGGTTTGTTCTTGTCCACTGACGGATAGTTCGCTGTGGCAAAGGTAAAGCAGGGAACAGCGACTTAACAAATCTAGCAGAATTCGTCGCAGTCGCTGTTGGTCGGCAGTCGTTTCGTCTTCGGTTTCCCAGGGGCGCCCGAGTTGCGATCGCAAAAATAAGGGAGCACCAAACAATGTCGCCGCACCGCCGCTCAGCCACAGGGGCGAGCCGGCATCCAGCCAAAAGTGCCATTTGTGGGCCCGGCGGCTGCTGCGGTACTGAAAGATGTTGGCGAGGGTGACGGCTCTGGCTGCTGGGCCTTCTGGACGAACTGGAAAGGGGTTGGCGGTGACGGTTCCTTGGCGCAACAACTGGATGAACCGGGCGATCGTTTCTGAGTCGCCGCCGTTTGTTGGTTCTACGCGCTGCATTCGCCCGTTGATTTCCCAGTAGTGGCTGGCGGTTTCCATTAACTCGCGCAGGGCTGCTAGCCGATCGTAGGGCAGGTATCTGTCGTTCATTAGAAATTTCTGGATTGCTCGATCGAGCAGGGCAATTGGGGTCGGCAACAGCCGCTCCTGCTGTTGCGACCGCTGTTGTTCTATCCACTCCACAATCTGCTCGTAGGCTCCGGCTGCTCGGTGTCCCAGTCGGTCCCACCGGGGAAAGGCTGTAATTGGCAGCAATTTAGGTCGTTCGATATCTGGACAAAAACAGTGATCGGCGATTAAACCTGCTCTCACTTGGTCGATCGATTTTTGATTTTGAATTTGAGATTTTAGATTGAACGTCGAGTTGGAATCTTCTGTTTCCAATGAACGGTGTTTCTGGCTGCCCAACACTACCAGCATTTCTGCGGCGCCGTCTCGATCGACTAAACGGCCGAGTCCCGGATAAACTAAGGCTAACAAAGTGAGTAAAGCTCGAATCTCTGGGGTAGTCGAGAGAGGGCGCTGATCGTTGAGAGATACGGCGGCGATACCATCTCGCGCGAGAATTTCCGTTAAACTGTAACGGGCGATCGCATCCATCCCGGGCGCAATTACGGCGATTTCCTGCGGTTCCACGGCTTGTGACTTCACCGCATCCGCGATAATTTCGGCGGTTTCTCGCAGCAGTTGAGCCCGGGAAGTGGTTTGGAGCGATCGAACCGATCCGGGCAAACTCAAGCCTAAAGGGTAAAAACCCTCTGAATTAACTGCTAAACTTACCGCTAAATCTCCAATTTCTGGGGCTAAACCGGCTTTTGCGTCCAAATTTTCCACGCTTTGACAGCGGTCTTCGAGTCGGGCTAGGTATTCCGTGTCAGCCCCCAAGCCCAAACGCACTCCTCCATCTGAATTGTAGGAGAACGCCCCCGCTGCACCTTGGTCGAGCATTCGATCGAACAGATGGCGACTTATCGCCGGATAATCGTCAACATCGTCTGCGATCACAGCTTGGTATCTAGAGGCCAAATGCTGCTGGTAACTGCCATCCGGCAACAAATAGCGCCAGTAGAGTTCGCAAACAATCCCGTAAGTCAGGAGCCCCCGCGTCAAGCACCATTCCCGCCACCTTTCCAGCAACTCTCCCATGCTAGTCCACAGGTTGGTCGAGCCGCCTGAGATAGCAAATCCCTGTTCCAGAATGCTGGGAATCTCTTCTCTGGGCGTACCGCTGACAGCCGCAAGTTGTAATAAGTCTAGTGTTCGACGCACCATTCGGTTTGGACTTACCCCTGTTTGTTGCAAAATGCCTTCGTCTAGTTCGCGACGCCAGAGTCTCGTGGCAAGTTCCAGTTCTGTTTCAGGTTGCAGCCGCAGGGGAAATTGAGCCCTCAAATCCAGCGACTGAACTAGCAGCGGCCAAAATAGCAATACCTCCTGCTCAAAAAAACCGAAGGGCGTTGTGGAGTGAAAGGTATATTTTCCTTCGGTAGCGACGGCGATGCGATCGGCCAATTCTAGCCGGTTGTCTCCGTTAGCTGCTAAGACTAAAATTGCTGGGGCAGTTTGTCCAGCCCGCCGCCGCCCGGAACTCGATCGCCCTGAAACTTTTGTGGGCAAGGGCTTGACAGTTTGGCTCCAAATGCAGAACTGCTCTACTAAACGAGTGGTTTTGCCACTGCGGGCCGATCCGACAATCCAAATTGAATCCTTAATGGCAGTTCTGAATTTATGTAAATTTGTTACCATACCGTGAATACTTTAATCACTAATGTCTACAGCAAACTAACCAGCTTTAGCTATGAATACTTCTCCGTGGAACAGGATTGTAAAATATCTCTACAGCCTTCACCAATGGTATCGAGAAACCCCTGAGAGGGCTCTAGAACAAGCCTACGATGCTGCGTTAGCAATTAAGGCGATCGAAGACGAGCATTTTGGCGGTCAAGGAATCTCTGAGCGATCGGGAGATTACGGACAAAGCACCCTGTCTTACTTTAAATCCGAACTGCAAAAATACCTCAAGGTCATCGAAACCAGAATGGTTGAGTTTAATGCTAGCCGTTCTTTTTTGGAACTGCCGGAGCGAGTGGGGGCAAAACCGAAAACGGGACACAGCGCCGATCATGACCAGCACGGATTACATCTTAACAATAAGGATAGAGCCTCCCTTGTATTTGAGAAGCTAGAGTTTATTGATGGAGTCATCGACAAGTATATTAATAATAGTAGATCGACGGCAATTGTTCCGGTGGTCAGTTCAGTAAATGTGCAGGTAAAATCTACAACAAAGAGCAGCTCTCCACCTGACCAAAATAAAGGTTCAGCTAATTCTGTTAAAATTCACGATGGTGAGGTTGACACTAACTATGAAGAAGTGAATTTGTTACCGCGCTCACTTTTGGGAACTTTGAATCGTATCACTAAAGATTTAGACCCGGGAGCTGAAAAAGAAGTAGTCAAGAATTTTCGCAATTCCAAAGTAAAAACAATTATTTCTCTCCGATTTATTTTGCTTTTGATTTTAGTTCCGCTGTTGACGAATCAAATCTCCAAAAACTTTCTAGTCGGACCAGTAGTTGATTATTTTAGAGGCCAAGAAAAAGCCCCACTTTTCATAAATGTTAACCTGGAAGAAGAAGCATTCCAAGAACTGGAGAGATTTGAGCAGCATCTCAAATTTGAAAAGTTAATAGGCACTGCTCCGTCGCTTTCTTTAGAGGAAACGGAAAAGAAGATTGCCGAGAAAGCAGTTGAGCTAGCCGAGGAATACCGCGCTGAAAGTAGTGGAGCTATTAAAAATATTTTTTCCGATTTGATTTCCTGCATGGCGTTTGTCGCGATTATCGTCACTAACAAGAAAGAGATTGAGATTTTAAAGTCTTTCATGGACGATGTGATTTACGGCCTCAGCGACAGTGCGAAAGCTTTCGTAATTATTTTGTTTACGGATGTGTTTGTCGGATTCCACTCGCCTCACGGTTGGGAAGTAATTCTCGAAGGTTTATCGAGGCATTTGGGGCTACCAGAAAATAGGCAGTTCATATTTTTGTTCATTGCGACGTTTCCCGTTATCTTGGATACGGTATTTAAGTATTGGATATTCCGTTATTTAAACCGGAGTTCGCCTTCGGCTGTTGCTACGTACAAGAATATGAACGAATAATTAGAGGCGAAGGAAGAAGGAAGTTCGGCAACGGATTTTGTAACGGATGTAACGGATCTTAGGAAGAAGGAAGAAGGAAGTTCGGCAACGGATTAGCTTTCTGCGGATGTAATGGATGTAACGGATGCCAGGAAGAAGAAAGGAAGAAGAAAGAAAGGAAGAAAGAAAAAAAGATGTAATAATAGCAAGGGTTTCAGACATTAAGAACGTCATAAGTAGGATCTCCACTGGACAGAGAGTGGCTTACCCATAGCGCATAAAAGCATTTATTGTTTGGGTCAGGAGTAGTTTAATTAATTAGATATACTTAAGCTGTTGGGCCTCTAAATTTTATTTTTGGGCGGGTTCTCGCGCGCGTCCCACAAGAATTTTATCAAACTTAACTTTCATAAGGGCTCCGCTCACGAACCGTAAAATTTAGATGCGCCTTGGCAGAGCGAAAAAAAATGCGATCGCCCGCAGAATTTCTCGAAAGAAATCAAAAGCGCGATCGCATTCCCAGAACCAATTACCAATGACCTAATTCCAACGCTTCTTGCGCTGTCGCTGGCTTGCCACCGCCTCCACCAGTCCCAGGCCGAGAAAATTACTCAGCAGGGACGCATTCCCGTAACTTAGGAAAGGCAGCGGAATGCCCGTAACCGGAGCCAAGCCAATGTTCATCCCAATATTTACGAACACCTGAAAAATCAACATTGACAGTACGCCGATCGCCAGCAAAGAACCAAAATTATCGTTAGCCGTTTGAGCGATCGTTACCAACCGGAAACAAATTATCCAGAACACCAACAACACGCCAATACAGCCAATAAAACCCAATTCTTCGCCAATAGCTGAAAAGATAAAGTCCGTATGCTGTTCGGGAATAAAGTTAAGCTGAGTTTGCGTTCCCTGAAACAAACCCCGGCCCTTCAGTTCCCCAGCGCCAATAGCAATCCGAGATTGAATCAAGTGATATCCGCTGCCTAAAGGGTCTTTCTCGGGGTTTAAAAACCCTGTCAGACGCATTTTTTGATAATCCTTGAGCACATTCCAAAAAATCTGTCCGACTTGTCCAGAAACAACGTTCACCAGCACAGCACCGAAAGTGCCCAACCAGGGCCAAGGCAGGGTTCGCCAAGCGATAATACCCGCAATAACTACCCAGGCTACCCAAATCGGTGTAGACAGGTTATTGAGGAGAACAGAGATTAGAGGAGAGAATAGCAATATTAGCCAGCCGGGATTGACATTTCCCCAGTAAAACATCCCCATTGTGATTGCACCGAACACCAAGGAAGTACCTAAATTTGGTTCGGCAAAGATCAATCCCCAGGGTACAGCCATAATCGCCAGCATCTTCAACATATTACCCACCGTGGGAACAGTCTTGTCGTGCAGGAGAGCTGCTAAAGTGACAATCATGCCTATTTTGGCAAATTCTGATGGTTGCAGGTAAAAGCCGCCGATGTTGATCCACCGCTGGGCACCGAGCCCTGTAGTACCGATAAAACGCACTGCGATCAGGGACAAATTGATTAATATGTAAATCGGCCATTTCCACTCAATCAGTGTTTGGTAACGGCAGCGGGAAATGATGATGGCGAGGAACAAACCGACTGCCCCAGTTACCCAGTGCCGCCACCAGTTGATGAGTCCCTGATTAATTTCCACGCTGTGGATCATGATTCCCCCAAAGATGGTGAGGGCGATGCAAGCGGCAAACAGCCAAGGGTCTGCTTCTTCCCAGGGTTTGAAGATAAATTTCCAGCGGTTTCTGACTTGTATTCTCTGCAACATGAGGATTTTAGATTTTAGATTTTAGATTTTAGATTATCGAGCCGATTTTCGGAAGTTGTGGATATATTTGGGATTGAGAGTCTGCACCTTACTTTAGAAGCATCGGTGTGAGTACCTCACATTATTCGGGGAGTTGTAGGGATGTTCCGGGAACGAAAGAAGGAACGCCAAACCGGGTATCTGGGTATTCTACTTTTTCTGTGCGCTTACTTAATTTAGTTCGCGATCGCACCTGGTCAGAAACCGGGTTTTTGTCGAGAAGACGGGTTACAACTCGCCGAAACCGCTAAAAACCCGGTTTCTTGGGTTTTGATTCGTAAGCCCTAGAATCGTCAGGCCGGTTCGTAAAGGTACTCAAAGCCGTTCCCATCTGGATCTCTGCCGTAAAAAGATGCAGTACCGTCGCGGTGTTCGTGAATGTGGGTGACGGAAACACCATCTGCTTTGAGTTGTTCGTAGGCGGATTCCATTTCGGCGCGATCGTCAAATACAAACCCAAAATGCGGCCCTGCTTGGTCGTAACTCGGACTCAACAGCGCCAATCCGTCCTCTCCTGCTTTCAAATAAGCCCAGTCTGCATCTTTCCAGACTAACTCCATACCCAAGTTGCGGTAGAATTCAGCAGACTTCTCTATGTCTTGCACGCAGACGGCTACGTGTCCCAATCGTTTTAGTTTCATATCTACAAAGTTTATGGTTGTTCTTTCATTTATTGTATCTATTTTATGATTTTTTTCTCGATTAATTAGCTATTTTTTCTGTTTTTTTTGTTGCGGCTAACTGTACTATTTCTACTTGTTTGCTAGCGTCCATTTCGCTGAACAGTTGAATGGCGCGCTCAAAATTTTCTTGACTTTTCTCGATGTTACCAAGTTTTTGTTCTGTTAGTGCTAGTTGATAGCAAGCTTCGGCTCGGTCTAATTTAGCGCTGGTTCGATCGAGTATTTCTATTGCTTCTGCATGGTGCAGCAGGGCTTGGTCAAATTCTCCCTGTTCTCGGTACAGTGCTGCTATACCGCTGAGAGCTTTGGCTTTGATGGTGTTGTACTGGTTTTGGTCGGCTTGGGCGATCGCTTGGCGGTACAAGCTCAAAGCTTTCTCTGTCTCTCCCAGGTTTTGATAGGTGGCGGCGAGAAAAACTAACTTGTATCCCGTACCCACCAACTGACTGTTTTCCCGATCGGCATAAAGTTTTTCGGCGAGTTCTTCCGCCTCTTTTTTTGCTCCGACACAGGAGTTGAGGAAAGCTAACCCGACATCGATCGAATAGCTATTAATCCCGATTTTGTCCCGCGAACTTTTCAGCTTGACAAATATCTCCCTAGCTGATTCTAATTCGCGCATTTCTATTTGACAAAAACCTATATTAATTGCAGCGTTAACTTTCCAAAATTCCAGATTAGCTTGTTTTCCGATTTCTGGTTCGCCACTTTTCGCTATAATTTGCAAAGATTTAGTAGCTTTTATTTCTGATATTTGATGGCATTCTATGGCTTGATTTATTTCACCTAAGATGCGGTAACAAATACCTAAGATACTGTATAAACCGCTCAAATAATAATCAGAAGTCACATTGTTGACGATGCGAGTAGTGGCTGAAATTAAGGGCTGCAAGAAACCTAATTTGTAGAGTGCTCTACCGAGCGTGTAGTCTTCGGCAAACTGGATATTGATTTTTTTGAGGATAACGCTAGCGGCCTGGTCGAAACAGCTAATTGCCACATAATGATAGTAAGCTTCAAAAGCTTTCAGGGCATCTTCTACAGTTTCTATATTTTCAACACTCTCGCTCCAGAACTCGGCTGCTTTGCGGTTGGCAGTTTCCCAGTCTCCGGGCGAGAGCCGATCGACCGCTTCTTCGCGAATTGCTGGATGCAGCCAGTATTCGCCCTTCTGAGACTCAACTAGCGATCGGTGCAACAGCGATTTAATGATTTGTCGGCGTCCGGCTTCCGGCACGTCCCACAGCAAACACAAAAGTCCGTCAGTAGGGACGGTCGGCACGTCTTGATAGCGGTAACAGCCCAAGCGACAGAGGAGTTGATAGGCTTCGGCATCGAGTTCTTGCAGGCGGTTAAACTGACTGGTAACTAAATTTTTTAAGTCAGTTTCAAGGAGCGGATCTTCGCTGTTTTCCCGCCAGTAGGCCGCCATATCTCCGTCAAAATCTTCTCGGATCGTGCCGCAAATAATGCCCATTGCTTTAGCATTGCCGCCGTAAACTTTGTGCATTTCCTTGAGGGCGACATCATCTATATTGATGTTGCGAGCGCTAAAAAACTGCCGCCAAACTTCTACTTCCAATCCCGGAAGCAAGTAGTGTTCGACGGTGACATCAGAATCGCACAGTCGATCGCGACTGGTAATCAGCGTTACCGACTGCACCGCTGCGTCAGCCAAAACTCGCAACAGTTCCACGTAAAGGCGGTGCGGTTCAATAAACTTACCTTGTCCGTCGAGTGCGGCTTCCAAATTGTCAATCAATACGCCGACTTTGTGAGTCTGAAGCTGCCGCTTCAGCCGCCCCAGGGTGACGCCAAAGTCTGGCCCTGGTTCTTCCTGAAAGTCTTGCTTGAGCCATTCTTCGATCGCGCTTTCCAATGCCGTGATGTTTTCTGTCTCTTTTGCCATCAACAGTTCAATGGTTCGATCGAACCCTTGAGATTTGAGATACTGTCTGGCCAAAGTTGTTTTGCCGATACCGCCGGCACTTTGGATGACAATCACTTTTGCACCTTGGGCGACAAGAGTATTGAGATCTTCGATCGCCCCGAACCGGCCCAAAAAGTTCGGATTTTCGATTTCCAAATCCGCATCAAGTCCGAGAGATACTTGGGCCGGAACAATTTGTCCCGACTGCGGTTCGAGTTTCGAGTAGCTGCGCCAATAGCGCTTTACTACCACTTGAAGGTTGTCTCTTTTAACTTTTTCACCTTCTCCAAACAAAGCTGAAAGCCGCTTCCACAAATTAGAGGCGGCATCCTTAACAGTCCCTACTCCATACCCTTCACTATCTGCAACCTGTTGGTACGTCCTGCCTTGCACTCCTTGCCAAGCTTCGCGAAAGATAGCGCTGTCAAGGTTATCGAGAGTTTTCAGGTTTCGAGCCACAAGTAACGAGTTAGTAAAATCCAGCGCTTGATCCGCTTCCATTGAGTCACCAGGTTTAGCGTTACCCATCTGAGACAACTTTAACAGACTTTTTCCGACTCGCTTACACGCTCAAACAGTGGAATTGTATAGACTTTTACCGACTGACACGGCCGAGGTTGGTCGGTGATACTGTTGAGTGTGAAGGGGAAGTTGACAGACAAGCTTCTAACTTACACACCGATCGAGTCGAGTTTATATTCAGGAGCAAGCAGGTATGTCTATTAACGATGTTGAAACAGCGATCGTCGATGAACAAATTCGCCCTCAAGAATGCGGCCGCGTTCGTTTCCAAAACAGTTGGTGGCCCGCGAAGTGCGATCGAGACATTACTTTTGAACCCGGTGAGGTGGTTCGCGTCGTGGGAATTGAAAATATTACTTTGATCGTTGCAGCGTCGTTTGCGCTCAATTCTGAAAGTCAAGACAAATCTACAATCGGGAGTAAGCAATCATGAATTTTGACAATTCCGAAAAAGCGATCGTGGATGAAGAAATTCGACCTAATGAGTCCGGTCGCGTTCGTTTCCAAAACAGTTGGTGGCCGGCGAAGTGCGATCTAGATCTGACTTTTGAGCCTGGTGACGTGGTGCGCGTAGTCGGAATTGACAATATTACTTTGATAGTGGAAGCGTCGTTATAAATCAATGGGTTAGGGAGTCGAGCTATAGGTTTATAGCATCCCAACGTTCCAGCCAAACTACAATCAGGAGAAAGTAATCATGACTGTCAGCGATTTAGAAAGAGCGATCGTTGAAGAAGAAATTAAACCAAATCAGTCCGGCAGTGTGCGATTTCAAAGCAGTTGGTGGCCTGCCAAATGCGTTCGAGAAATAACTTTGCCACCCGGTGAAGTTGTTCGCGTCGTGAGACTGGAAAACATTACTCTGATAGTTGAAGCGTAGTTGGGAAACAATATCGAGGTGGGGAGTTATCGAAAGGCAAAAGGCACTTACGCTGAAGATAGAAGACAGAATTTAAATCTCCTAGAGCCCTTATTGGGATGACAAACCTCACACTTTTATCTGAAAGCATAAGCGCGAGGTTGGGCTATTCCAAAATTAAGTAAAACCAATCTTTAGCAGAAATTTATCATGTCTATTATACCGCAAAAGGTGGATCGGCAAAATTAAATTTCATACTGATTGTGATGTCTTTAAAGTCACCCTTAACAACACCACTGGGGGAATCTTCCAGGCCAAAACGATTAGTTCCTAGGGAAATAATATGGCTTGAGCGATCGAGATTAGCTTCCTTATAAGCAAAGTAAGTCGCTGACGACTGCTGTTGCGAATCGAAAGTTGTCATATACGGCGCGTACAACTTGCCGCTATCCAACAGATAGGTTCCAGAGTTACTCAGTTGACCTTGATTTAAAGCACTCGTCTCAAGCTCAATTTTCTTTGATTTAGACAGAACAACATTCGCGTAATTAGGGTTTTCTGCTGTCACAATTTCACCCGTTAACGGATCTTTAACATCACCTTTCTTATTGAGGACTTCGTAAAGTCCAATCCGATGGGTCAAACCATTAGGTTGGGGATTTTTAGTGATGTCGATGTCTGCTTTTATTTTGCGATCGACAATTGTGGAAGTATCCAGAACATTGCGCCCCTTAGTCTGGCGATGGCCAATGATATCGTCAAAGCTCTCTACAGGCCCGTTTAAGGCGATCGTCCCTCCCGAACCGTCAGAAAACTGAAAAGATAGAGCATCGCCAGTGGGCTGTGCAGAAAACTGAGGGTCTTGGAAGGAGAACTTGATAGCAGGATTAGCATCAAAAATTGATCCGCCACCAATTTGATAGATAGCTAATTTGTCCGTGGTTTCAACAGGAATGTTTCGGGATGTATTAGCAGCACTGGGAGAATTATTAGCAGTGGTATTGAATAAAACGATCGCTCGTTTCCGCACTGCTTCTAAGTATCCGCTATCGGTTGGCAGAAGACCATTCACCCGATTATTACCATCATCGACAGCAAAGACGCCATATTCAACAGGTTGATTGCTGGGTTGTCCAGCCGCGAACAAAAGATTAATCCCTACACCGGGCGTATTGGATTGGTTATTTACAGCTACAATCCCATTACTGGCATTTAAAGAGACAGATAGCTCAGGTGTATCTTTAAACAGACCAGTGAGAGTATCTACACCCTTTTTCTGACCCTGGTATACACCTGTTAGCGGATCGCTAGCCGACGATGTACGAACCGAATCAATTCGGATCTCAGAAACGGTTTTATCTGAAAGTCCATTGCCTTCCAAAAGCGGCGAGAACTTAGCAAAAAAATCTTTGGTGTACTGTGCCTCTAAGTGCTCAGTTAATGCTTTTCCATCAACATACTTCTCATAGAAAAAGTATTGGTTGGGTTGCAAAGGATCTTCATAGATCTCAAAAGCTAGATTGTTGGATGTTTCGGCTTGTTTAGTTTGTTTTGTCAGGTCGTCTACCAGAGATATTATTTGATCGCGAGTCCCTGCCTTGGCTTTAAATTTGCCAATTAAAATTTTCTCACTGTTGATTTGACTGTCCGTTTCGACTATATCGATTGTAGGAGTATTAACTTCAGCTCCTATTGACTTTAGTCCCTCTTCAAATTGCTTGTAACTATCTGATTTTTGATACTGATCCAAGTCTGAATACTTGTTCCATTTTTCAATCAAGAGCAAATTTTGAGGATTGTTCGGATCTCGGTAAAAATCGGTCGAGTAATTACCCTGCTGTTGTTCAGTATTTTTATCGTAATTACTGACTAAACTTAGCAATTGCTGAGAATTAGCGGCTCCAGTATTAATACTCCATCGCTTGATGGGTGCTGGATCGAGAGGAATATTAAACTTAACTGACTTACTGGGAGCATTGGGGGCTGGTGGATTAAACGGTGGACTTGGGGGCGGACTGGGGATAGGTTGAGTATCTTCGGGAATGGCTGGGTTCCAATTACCTCCATTCGCTAAATAACTTCCAAAATTCTGGCTGAGCGAAACATGGTAGTCCGGGAATTGGTTGAAATAATCAGTGAATCTTTGCTGGCTCTCAATAAACTCTGGTGTACCAGGATTTTTATTATAGAGTGAGCCAATCGCAGCAGCTTGATTGGCAGTATCAGCAAAGACGCCAATACCTTCTTTGGCAAAAAATTCTTCAATACCTCCCGGTGTCGCATTTTGATCCGTTCTCGACCAAATCGTTAGAAAAGTCAGAGGTTCTTTAGTAGGGCTTGCATTTCTGTAGTTGTGGGTGTATCCGGCAGGCAAAAAGCCAATTTGCCCAGGAGTCAGGTGTACATAGTAGTAATCTTCAATTTTAGGAATACCATTTTGCCCAGGAATTTCGCCGATTTTATAAGGAGTTTTATTAGCAACGGGTAACCAAGCATCCATTTCCCCTTGCAATAAAATGAACCATTCTTCTTCAGCCCAGTGAGTGTGAGGAATCGGACCAGCATTGTAGGGGGTGACAGTCAGACCCATAGTGTAAGGTCGAGCCTGAGTTGAAGTTGAAATAGCAGTTAAATCAACGGGCAGACCCTGTTTAGTTTCGGGATTTAATGCTTGTACAGCAGCGTTGCTGATGCTGGTAGTTAAAAATTGCTGTGCTTCACCAGCAGGAAAAGAATCCCACTGATTTGAACCAGGGCTAGTTTCCTGTTGCAATCCTGTATAAAATGATAATTTTGCCCCGTTAGGATCGCCACTAGGTTCTGTTAAAACATTCGTAGCAGAGAAGTTTTTGGGAATTGGCAATCCAATATTTTTAGGCCATTGGAATTGAGGAGCTTGATTGTAGGGTGCATTGGGGTTATATCTGTCCTCTTTAGAGAAACTAGGCCAGCTAAATCCTGGAGGTAGTTTGTCAGTAGTGGTGCTGGTATTCTGAGTATTGTCCTCAGTGTGGTCGTGACCAGCGTGGCTAGCTTTCCGAGTGTCATCTTGTTCGATTTCTAACATGATTGCTTAATTTCCCAAAAATTTTGCCTCTGTTCCAATATCGCGGTATGATGCGTCGCTTTTGTGGTAACTGCAATTCGCCAAAATTATCGCAGCGACGCACCCTACTTTATTGGGTTGAAATCCCGGTCATAAAAATAGCACTGTCAACTGTTAACAGTTAACTGTTCGCTACTAATCCGATCGCATTTGAGCGACTATCTCATTCAACACCCCAAAACAACCAGCTACTTTATTGAAGCCAGCATAGACACACATAAACAGCAGTAATTCTTCAATCTCCTCATAAGTAGCTCCCTGCTTGAGAGCCATAGAGACGTGAGCTCCAAAGGGGTTCCCAGGGCCAACTTGATCCTGATTCACTACATCTACAGCAATGGTGATGAGAGCTTTTGTCTTTTGATCGATGAGTGGCAATCCCCAAGCTTCTCCAGCCACTCTTGTCACAAAATCACCAAATTTAGGGTTAATTTTCTTCAGTCCTTCTTGCAGCGCTAAATCATCCAAAACGGCATTTTTGTAGTTTTCCATGAGGCTTTACCTTCCTAATTAAACTTTACTACGCAGGCATTTCCAAGTAATCTATCTAACGCCCTAAGACTAGGGCGTTAGATTTAGCAAAAGGTTCCTTACTATTTAGGCTGAGGCAACTCATTAGCAACACTGTTAGTAGTATAAACTCTAACCACCATAGAACCATTAAGGAGTTCTGAAAACTTTGTGAGCAATGGTTGAACATAAGGTTTCTCCAAATGTTCGATTAAAGCTGTGCGATCTTTCCACTCTTCATAGTAGATAAAAGAATTTTGTGCTGTTGGTTGCTCATAAAATCCGTAGCTGATACAGCCTGGTTCAGCTCGCGTAGGAGCAAGAGCTGCCGTTGCTAATTTCAGAAATAAATCGCGCTGTTCGGGTTGAATTTCAAATCGATTGGCTACAACTAATGGCAGATTGGCCTTACTATCCTGTTGCTTGTTTGATGGAACCTGAGCAAAGATTTCACTGCTCAATATTGTGCAAACAAAAACTGCAAAAACCATCAAAAAAAGCTTAGTGATTCCTGGAATTTTTTTGAGAAAATATGGTTTTCGCATCTCTTATATCTGTATTTGATGGTTAGGGAGCTAGTAACTTGAGTAGTGAGCTGGTGAAACCTATCTTAGATGGCTCTGACACAGACTTTAGATTTTAGGAGGCAGCTTGTCCTTCTAAAACCTAAAATCTTCAGGACTTACGCTGCATTCCTTCTATTTTTACACTATATGTAGTGGTAAGGTGCGGTGTGCAAAGAACCCTACAAGTATAGTCTGTGCGTAAGTCCTAATCTTCTTTACTAAGGCTATCAGGCGCTTTCGAGTTCGATAGAATCGTAATCGTCAACGGCAATGACACCTTGTATAAATCCGGTTTTTTCCAAGGTATCAAGTATCATTTCCTGAGCGCCAACCACGTAAATATCGACATCAACTCCCATTTTTTGTTTGGCGAAGATCAGGACTCGCAGCCCGGCACTCGCCATATACTCTAACTCTTGCAGCATCAACACTAAATGTTTGGGCTTGTTGACAGCCGCTTTCTCAATCTCGTCTTTGAATATCTGTGCAGAACTTGCGTCTAATTCGCCAGTCAGTTTGATTTTTGCAGCATTACCTGATGATTCTAGGGTTGCAGTGAAAGCCATAATTTTTTGTCCTTTTGGAGATGTTTGTGAGTGGGATTAATTTGATGATGAGATTACTTGCCGACTAAGATGACGATCGAGCGATCGCCCAACAGAATACCGTGCTGGTTTTCTAATTTGGGTTCCGTTCCCGGTTCCCAAATATCATCTGGAGACGTGCAGCCGGTATTCACAGAAATGTGCCATCGCAACTGTTCCGGCAAACCGGGAATTTCAAACCAGTTCGCCTCCCAGTGCATATTGATCGCTACATAAATGTAGTTATCTTCAACGCTTCCTGCTTTGGCGTGTTTGCCACAAAGCATGAACGCTATGGTGCGGCTGCTAGGCGACCAGTCGGCGTTCCACGCTTGGGTGCCGTGCCAAGTGATATCTGCATAGCCGCTGCCCACATAGTCCCGGTTCTGGAAGTGATATTTATTTCTCAGTACGGGGTGAGCGTTGCGGAAGGCAATGCTGTTTTTGACGAAGCGAAATAGACTGGCGTTGGTTTTTAATAAATCCCAATCCAGCCAATTGAGTTCGTTGTCGTGGCAGTAGGTATTGTTGTTGCCATTTTGACTGCGGCCGACTTCATCACCCATGAGGATCATCGGCACGCCTTGGCTGACCATCAGCATCGCGATCGCATTTCGCATTTGGCGCGATCGCAAAGCATTAATCCCCGGATCGTCCGTCCAGCCTTCCGCGCCGCAATTCCAACTGTCATTATCATTGCCACCGTCGTTATTATTTTCCCCGTTAGCTTCATTGTGTTTCTCGTTATAAGACACTAAATCAGCCAGAGTAAAACCGTCGTGGGCCGTAATGAAATTAATTGAAGTAGCCGGGCCGCGGCCTTGATGAGCGTAGAGATCCGGTGAACCTTGCAAGCACTGTGCCGCATCTCCGACAGTACCATCTCCTTTCAAAAACTTGCGAATATTGTCGCGGTATTTGCCATTCCACTCCGCCCAACGTCCGTAAGCGGGGAAGGAACCAACCTGATACAAACCACCAGCATCCCAAGCTTCAGCAATGAGTTTGCACTTCGCTAAAATTGGGTCAAATGCCAGTGTTTCCAGCAATGGCGGATTAGATAGCGGATAGCCCAAAGCATCGCGACCTAAAATAGCTGCTAAGTCAAATCGGAAGCCGTCAATGTGATATTCACTCGCCCAGTAGCGCAAGCAATCCAACACAATACTGCGGACGATCGGGTTATTACAATTGAGCGTATTGCCGCAACCGCTGAAGTTAAAGTAATAACCTTCCGGGGTTAACATATAGTATGTTTTATTGTCCAGCCCCCGGAATGAGATTGTCGGGCCGCGTTGGTCTCCTTCTGCTGTGTGGTTAAAGACGACATCCAAAATGACTTCAAGGCCATTTTTGTGCAGTTCTTTGACGAGTGCTTTGACCTCATCAACCTGCATTCCTAGTTTGCCAGTTGCCGCATAGCCAGCCTTGGGCGCAAAGAAACCAACGGTACTGTATCCCCAATAATTTACCAGCAATTCCCCCGTGATCGGGCTGGGGCGAGAATGTTCAAATTCGTCAAACTCATAAATTGGCATGAGTTCGATCGCATTAACGCCCAACTCTTTGAAGTAGGAAATTTTTTCGCGTATAGCTGCAAAAGTTCCCGGATGTTTCACGCCAGAAGAGGGATGGCGGGTAAAACTGCGGACGTGCATTTCATAGATTACCTGGTCTTCCGGCGGAATTTCCAGAGGTCTGTCATTTTCCCAATCAAAGTCATCAAAACTAATCCGCGATCGGTGTTGATAAATATCATTCCAATCCGGCGTTACGCCCCAAACATCTCGGCCGCCAATAATTTTGGCATAGGGATCTAAGAGAATTTTGTTTTTGTCAAATCTATGACCTGCATCTGGATTGAAAGGGCCGTCCATGCGGTAGCCGTATTCGATGTTTTCGTAATCGATCTCGAATACAGTCATGGTAAAGACATTGCCAATTCGGAACTCATCGGGAAATGGAATTTCCGCGATCGGTTCTTTAGCGTGTCTTTTAAATAGCACTAGCGTGCAGGATGTAGCATAGCTGGAAAATACCGAGAAATTAACTCCTCCCGGCACCAGACTCGCTCCGAAAGGCATGGGGCGACCTACACGCAGTTTAAAATCGCCGTGTTTGTGAGTGGGGTGAATGTCTATTCGTTCCATTACCTGTCCTACTAATTTAAAATTCTGAACAGCGATCGCACCTTAACAAGCCAAAGATTGACGTGATTTAATTGACTTTGCGGCTTACTTCAGAGCCGCTATTCCTGCATCTAACGTGTCGCAAGTTGTAAAAAAGCTGAGAAATCCAGTTACGTCCATTGTATCTTTAATTTCCTCAGCAACCCCCACCAATACAAGTTTGCCTTCTTTAGCCGATACCTGCCGATAAAGTGACAGCAGCATCCGTAAGCCAGCACTAGACATATAGGGGACTAGAGTCATATCTAAGAGAATTTTAGTCCCCGGTTCTGCCAGAGTCAGCACCTTTTCTTGAACTCCTAGTGCGGTACTAGCATCGATATCTCCCTCCAACTTTACAACTGTTATGTCTGCTGTTTTACTAATGGCAATATCCACGCTCAACCTCTTTGTAAATAAATTAAAATTGGGAGCTTCTTCCCAGGGATGAAGAAAACAATTATCCTGAGATAAAGAGGAAGCAGCCTATACTTGTTAAGTATAAAACTAGCAATTCAGGCTGCATTCATTCTCACTTTAGGTAACAAAGTGCTGACTATACCGGGACAATCTGCACTTTGACTTTCACCCGCTCTTTGGTATCCGGCAACTGAACGGTTAAGTTATCTGCGTCGAAGTTGCTGTAGGGCTGTCCGTCGATTTCACAAGCACCGATTTTGATACTACCGGGGGGCAAAATATCAGGTGAAACTCGCAGGATATTGTCTTTGAATCCTCCCGGCATTGGCTTGAAGTAGAAGTCCATCGGCTGCTTAGTAATCAGCAGGTTGGTGTAAACCGCAGAGAGATAGCACAGTTCGGTGGAGTGATAGCCAGACATGGAGTGAGAGCCTTTGAAGCGCTCATTTCCTAGCAAGTACGGCAGTCCGTTGGCTAAAGTATTGAAGTAAACTGCACCGTCGTCATGATCCAGGAAGAAGGCACTGTAGAAGGCTGCGGCTTCGCGAGCATGGCGCAAGTATTCTGGGTTTTGAGTCAGGCCGTTGAGGATTAAGTAAGCTAAAATTGCTTGTTCTTGCTGCCACCAAGCTTTGCGATCGTGCCAGACAAATCTGTGCTGTTCTTCACCTGGCTCGATCATACGTTCGACGACATCGTACCAGCCGCCGCGTTGGCGATCGCTCCCCACATCGGGCATGAGCTCCGCAATCTTTTCAGCCAATTCTTTGTAATTATCTTTGGCTTTAAGCGATTGCATCCGCATCAAATTCCACGCAATCTTCAGGTTGTGACCGACAACAGCCCGGTCTTGCTGCCAGCCCCAGATTTTGTCAGGAGTCCAATCTTCATTGAACTTTTCCTGAACAAACGGGCTGGTTTCGTACTCAGGGAAATACTTGGCGATCGTGTCAAAAGTGTCCTCTAAAAAGTCGGCGTATTTCTGGTCGCCTGTTGCCAGATACAGGTTAATTAAATACGCAGGTGCGTGGTCGCCGACTGAGTTCCAATTTTTGCGAGCGCGGTTGTGACCTAGGGACTCGGCGCGGGCATCGAGGGTAAGGGCATCAATGTGGGAGAAATAACCCCCTTGTTCTTTATCGATGAAGAACTTGTCAAACAAATCGACGGTCATTTCGGCATCTTTAAGGATGCGCGGGTCGCCGGTAATTCGGTAAGTTTGAATCGGGCCGGCAAGAGCGTAAATTTGTTCGTAAGCGGGGATGCAATCGTAGTCGTCGCTAAACTCAGAAGTGAGCAGTTTTTGTTCCCGCTGTCCTTTGACCCGTACCCCGTGATACCAGTAAATCAGGTTTTCATCGGGGTCGTAAAACCTCATGTGATCGCGCAGGTATTCAGTACCTTTTTCAGCAGCTTCTAAAAAGCGGTCTTCGCCTGTCATTAAAAAAGCTGAAGCAAACCCATAAACCAAGCGGGAAACGGTGTCAGTTTCTTGCAAGTAGTCGTCTTGCTTTTTGCTCCCGGACAGATTCAGCATCGTCCGATATTCCTTATAGTCAATTGGCTGCTTGGGGTAGCCAAATTGCCATTTCAGGTAGCAGTCAGCGATCGATCGGACTTGCTTAATCCACCAGTCCGGTTCTTCGTGGCGATAGTTTTCGGGTGCTTCGCCGGCAAAAACTAAAGATTTGGCTTCAAATTTGTGTCCTTCGCCTTGAGGGTAGAAGACACCGTAAGCGAAGACGTGCTGGCCGGGGTGCAGCAGTTCTGCAAACCGTTCGGTGGCGCTGAGGTAAGGTTCTTCTAGGTTTTGGGTAATCCGGCCGTAAGTAGTTGGTGTCAGGTACGCAGTATATTCGCGACCGTCTGATGTCTTGATGCCGAAGCTTTTATCGCTGCGGTTGAACTGGGTAACATATCCTCCGATCGTGTCGGAGAAAGAAAAATTCATCCGTTCCATTCTTTTTCCTCTGCTAATTGATTAGAATTTTTCGGTTTACTCGCCTGTGTTTTTTACTTGTTCTCGATTTCTTTCAAAAAAGCATTCATGAATTGGTCTACAACGCCTGGATGCTTCCCGGTAATCAAGTTGCCATCTACTACTAAGTCAACGCTGACTTCATTTTCTTCGTCGTAGACGACTTCTGCGCCGGCATTTTCTACATCACAGATGATGTTGTGAGCGCAGGTCACTTTCCGCCCTTTCAGTAAATCTGAGTCGGCGCAGAACAGCCACAAACTGTGACAGATTGTTCCAAGCTTTACACTTTCGGTTTGCATCGACTTTCTGAGAAATTCTACCGCTGGCGCTTGGTTTTTTTGACCTTTTTTGACTTTCGCCTGATATCTCAGGCGATCGGTAGCATAAGCCCCAATTGCAATGATGCCTTTGTAGGCAGAAGGAGCGATATCATTGACTTCTGTAGCGACAGTCACATGATATTCAACTTGATCATTTTCTGGGTTCGATCCGAAAGTTAATTGTTGATTTCCCCACAAGTGAGAAATGTACTCGACTTCGTAACCGTGTTTCGGAAAAAAATCATTGAATTCCCGATATTCGGTAGGATCAAAATGTTCTTCAATCAAAACACCAATTTTGCCTTTACTGTCAGTTGCCATACCTACCAAATCCTTGCGATTGTAAACTTTTTTAGGTTGATGATTGTCTTCTGATATAGATGCCCATGACGGAATTTATACCTCTCGCCACCAGACAATAGGAGGTATTTAGGCCTTGATTAGCTTTAAAAGTGAATCAGGGGCGAAAACATCTCGGTAGAAAGTCAATTGTTCGGTTTTGAGGTAGCAGGCTCCTCGGTGGCCGCGCCGCACCCAAGTGACATTGCCTTTGGCGAGGGTTTCGTTAGTTTCGTCGTCCACACACTTCCACTCAAAGTAAGTGTGTTCGCCAAAAAACATCACAATCGGCCAGCACATTGTCACCCCTGGCTGTGCAATTAAAGCCCACCAGTGTTTCTCGCGTTCTTTTTGTTTGTCTAAACCGCGATAGGGGCCGTCTTGGCACAAATAAACCAAATCTTCGCGATATTCACCTGTTAAGATGTCACCCCGGCATTGTCTTAATGCCTCGCAGTGAGTCGGCCACCATTCCTGATTTTCTTTTTCGATTTTTTCGAGGGTATAATCTGAGCTAATTTCGGGCAACTTTTCTTCCTTCATTGCCACAATTTTCTCGGCTAACTCAATCATTGTTTGCTTAACTTCGTCCGAAACCAATCCAGGTTTTGAATAGTCGGCTGTCAAGCCTTTATAGTAGTTGATTCGCGTCATTAGTAACTCCTTAGTGGTGAATAAAGAACCAATACTTTCAGTAGAACTGAAAACCCAGTTTCCTAAAATTGAATTAGGATGTGCCGGGGATTTTCCGTCGCACTGCTAGCAAGGTAATGTCATCAAACTGCGCTGCACAGTCTATATGGGTAAACACATCGGTTTTCATACGTTCTAGTAATTCGGATGCTGAGGAATAAGGCTGATTTAGGAGTGAAAGCACTCGCTTTTCTGTGAAAAATTCCTTGTTGGGGCTGCGGGCATCAGTAAGACCATCCGTGTAACCAAATAGAATATCTCCCAGTTCGAGCTGAACCTGCTGAATTTTAAATTTCATATTTGGCATCATTCCTACGGCGGGACCTGTAGATTTTAGGGCAGTCTTGATCCCAGAAGCATTAATAATTAAAGGTGATTCATGCCCGCCGTTAATATAGGTTAATAAACCTGTTTCTGGATTGAGTACCCCGAAGAACATTGTGGCAAACATACCAGTTTCACCATGTTCTTCACTAATGTAGTTGTTGGTAATCTCAATTGCCTGGAGAGCTTGCCTTTGATATAAGTCAAATTCTAATTCCATTCCGGCTGTGCGATCCGTTGCTTCTCGATCGCAGAACTGAAAATTTGTTCCTCCAGAGAACAGCCGAATGAAGCTACGAAATAGCCCCATAAACATCGCTGCTCCAACGCCTTTGTCGCAAACATCTGCAATCACTAATCCTATACTGCCATTAGGAAGTGGAAAAACATCATAAAAGTCGCCGGCAACTTTTTTTGCGGGTTCAAAGGTCGCACATATTTCCCAATTGGGTACAGTTAAAATGGGATTTGGCAAAAAGTTTCTTTGCAGCTTTTGCCCTTTTTCGATATCGGTTTCTAATTCGTTTTTAGCCTTGTTCAGTTGATCGGTTCGTACTTCTACGATAGATTCCAGGTTGTTAGTGTATCGACTTACCTCTGCAACCATAGCATTGAAAGCCTCAGCCAGTTGTTGAAACTCATCGTTGCTTTTAACTTCTACAGCTACATCAAAATTATGGTTGCGAATCTTTTCTGATGCCTGGTACAGCTTCCGAATCGGTTTCACTAACCAGTTGCTGATCAGGGATGCTGCTAGCAAAGAAATGAATAAGCTACTGCCAATAATTTGCAAGCAAGTCCATTTTAGGCTATCAACTTCTATGGCTAGGCTACTAACATCGACATCTAAGTTGAGGACAGCAACAACCTTACCCGTATCATCTTTAAGGGGAACGGCAGTAGAAATATAGGCATCTTTTTTGTTCTGATACTCATAATAATACTGACTGTCTACTTCGGGCTGACCGTCGAAAGCTGGGCGGATAGACCGAGAAGGTGGGAAATAATAGTACCCAACATAATCATTACTAATTTTTGGCGAACTACCTTCATAGCGATACCCTTTATCGCTAGCCAGCAGTCTCACAAATTTGCGGTCAGGAAACTCAGGGAGTGTGCTGATTAGATAGGATGCCCTGATGTAGATGCCAGATGAATCGTCTCTCCGACTTTGATTCGTAATCTCTCCTAACTTGCGAGCCAGATTTTGATACCTTTTTGAAGCTACAATCTTGTCATGCACGTCTTTGGATAACCCAGGATACTCAGTATTTTCTGTTCCAGAATTTATTTGCTGCTGGGATAGTTGTAGACTCTGTGAATTAATTTGAGCGGCGAGGTTCTTAATTTCTGCTATATCTTTGCTAGAAAAAGATGAAGATTCCTTGATGCCAATTGCTTTTAATTGCTTAGCTTGGTCTTTTAGCAAATTTCGCTGGATGCTTGATTGGAGCCAAAAAATACTTGTCG
Source organism: Microcoleus sp. B3-A4 (assembly GCF_036705385.1). NCBI lineage: Bacteria > Bacillati > Cyanobacteriota > Cyanophyceae > Oscillatoriales > Microcoleaceae > Microcoleus > Microcoleus sp. B3-A4. Next base: position 58,018 of record NZ_JAUBUI010000024.1, read on the forward strand.
TAGCAACCCCAACAGACAGGAGGGAAAGCGCTAAGCCTAACTTCAAACTGAAGGGAAATTTCAAAGATCTTCCCAATTTTAAGGGTAAGTTTTGGTTTTTGAGATGAATCTCAGGCTTGCCTACTTGGCTCGTTAACTCTAAATTAGCTGACGGCAAAAGAGAACTGTCTAAATTGTCGGGATTAGTCTGTTTAACGTAAGAACCCACAGTTGTACTCCTGTTTTTATACGTCGCTCAATCAGAAAGCGGTATGCCTTCTCTAGTTTGAAATTAGGGCGATTTGAACGCCTGGATGCCCTTTCCTATCTATTACCTTTCCGCTCGACCGTAAATATATTGCGATTGCGATTTCCTACCCGCTCGTAAGAAAATTTATCTACGCCTTGAATAGCCAAATAAACTCCTAGCCCTCCAATAGTTTTTTCGTGCGGGTGTTTATCCAAATCATCAGGTAGCGCCTGCTCGATGGGATCGTAGGTGACTGCTGTATCCTCAATAAAAATTATCAAGTTGCGATCGCTGAGTTCGGCGCACAACTCCAAATTCCCCTCAGTGCCCGATTCTTCATAACCGTGAATGATTATATTTGTGGCAATTTCATCGACTGCTAGGCGCAGCCCGTAAGATGCTTTTTTTTCCAGCTCAGCCTCCGCTGCTGCCGCGAGGACATACTGAGCTATCTGACTTAAAGAATCTAGTTTTCCAGGCACTATTAACGGGTTCATAAATGAAACAATTTATCCTTCTAAAGGCTATAAATTTCCACAGAAATTGAGCTGCAATTTGGGGAGTTTGTATGCTCTGCAGCGAGGAACTCAGCTTGGAAAATTAGATCTAGGTCAGCTCATTGAGCAAACCCATCGATTGGCTGGTTAAGAAAGTTCTCTCCCAGAACTGCCTACTAGGTAAGATCACTGCTACCTGCAGCCTGTAGAGCCGATAGATAACCTGACTGGTGCTAGCCTCTACCTTTAGATAGAGCAGGTAAACAGCCTGCTCGCTACTTTTCTCTTTCTTTTGGTGGATGCTATTTAATAGTATGTTTGCATAACCCTGCTAAAGCAAGTCGGAAAAGTCGGATCATAAAGTCGGAAAAGTCGGATCATAAAGTCGGAAAAGTCGGACGCCCTGGTTTTACTATCTATAGAGCAGATCAACAGCATGACTGGTACTGTTCTATTTCTTTAGGTAGATGCTATTCAATAGTATGTTTGGGGTATCGGCGTAAAGCAAGTCGGAAAAGTCGGATCATAAAGTCGGAAAAGTCGGATCTTTGCCTAATTGGCATATTTCTGAGTGAGATATACAAGATCACGCGATAAAAGACATCGGTAATAATACTTAAAATTTATCGAATTGTCTGCGCTAATCGGCATTTTTTTATTTAAAAATAGAAAAACTAATCAAGCCTTGTCTTTTGGATAAATACAAGGCTTGATACTGATTTATAGGATTGCCCCCTAGGTAGCGAACTCAGATTTATGAAAGATGAACCAGTTTTTTAGATTTGTTAAGAGCTTTATAATATATGTCAAAGAGTCGATCTCGTAGGCGTCAAGGGGGTGACAAGCAACTTAAAAGCCTTGCATTTAAAGGGTTTAAGCCGATCGCCCTCACAAAGAATTAGGCGGCCGCGATCGCCTTTTTCGGGTTTCGACAAGGTGGAATCAGGATCGGGGGCGATCGCCCCGGAGCGTAATGGTTAATAAGCCTGTCATAATAGCTATTAGAAATTTCTCCACAGACTTAGTACGGTGGATAACTCAAAATTAGGGTGCCAAACTGGAAAAACCTTACCCGATGAGATTGATTTGTATATGACTTTTGAAGAAGCCCTAGAATTTATCGAATCAGCCTTAGAGTCCAAAACCAGTAAACCGTTAAATTTTCTTGAGCAGGAAATCTTAAAAGCTGCTTGGAAAAACGCAACTTATAGTGCTGTTGCTGACAGCTTGTACCTCAGCGTAGGACATATCAAAGATTCATCTTCCATCCTGTGGCAGCGCCTTTCAGACGTAATGGGAGAAAAAGTTACTAAAAATAACTTCCGCTCTCTGCTAGAGAAGCAAAGCACCACAAGTGCGATCGCCGAGGCCGAAGTCGAAGGCGAACCTATGACGATAGCTTCGGTAGAAGAAAGTGACATCAATGAATTCAAAACTTATAAAGGCAACATCTTAATTGTTGATGACATCCAAGAGAATCTGCGTTTTCTAACAACAATTCTCACTAAGGAGGGGTACAAAGTTCGCGGCGTCACCAATGGTGCGATGGCCTTGAGGACGGTTCGCCATTATCCCCCCGATGCTATATTGCTGGATATAAAAATGCCAGACATGGACGGTTATAAAGTCTGCGAAGCCCTTAAATCGGATGAAAACACCTCAGAAATTCCGATTATTTTCTTAAGCGCACTTGACCAAGTTTTTGATAAAGTTAAAGCTTTTAAGCTAGGGGGAGCTGACTACATCTCTAAACCTTTTCAGCCGGAAGAAGTGCTAGTTCGCATCGAAACTCAGGTCACTATCCAGCACCAAAAACGCCACCTTAAAGAAGCAATCGAGCGACACCAGCAAACCTCAGAAATTGCCTACCAATCTCGCAGCCTGCTGGCAAATTTGCTAAACTCATCTCTAGATGGAATAGCTGCGGTGCAGGCGGTGAGGGGAGATATCGCTGGAGAAATTGAAGATTTTCGCTGCTTGGTAGTTAATCCTGTCTTTGCCAGACTCTTAGGGAAAAAACGAACAGAACTCGCAGGCGAACCCGTGCTGAAAAAACTGCTTAATCAATTGAGTCCCGGATTGTTTGATTTATTAGTAGAAGTTGTTGAGACTGGAGAATCGCTTGAAGGAGAGGTTCATCTAGAAAATGAGGAGCTTGACAAATGCTATTATGTAACTGCTGTTAAATTGGGCGACGGTTGCTCAATTACCATCCGCGACCTTACAGACTTAAAACAGTCGGCATTAAAGTCAATGATGGAACTGAACCAACCGCGTACTAGCATCAAATAGCATAAACGGGACTTACGCAATCCGATCCAAGAAAGCTCGCTTTTAGCTGAGTCTAGATCCCCCTAAATCCCCCTTAAGAAGGGGGACTTTGAATACTCTTGTCCCCTGCTTCTTAAGGAGGGTAGGGGGGATCGATCGAGAGTTTACTTCATAAACCTGAAATCTGCTGTCTCAAGATTCACCAACCAAGGGTTCAGTTAAATCGAGAATCTTCTCAAACTGAAACTTATTCACCAAATTTCTGAGAGTTTGAAGCTCGAAAGCTTGAGATTCAGGAATCTCCTCTAGGAGTTGAAAAACTAATTCCGAATCCGCGTCAATAGCTGCTTCATATAATTTTACTATCCATTCTTTTGACATCGCTGCTAATAAATCCGTGAAATTTAACGGTTCTCCAGTCACATTTGAAGGGGGAGAGGGTAGCTCTTCCTCCTGATAAATATAACCGACTCCCAAATGTTTAGCCATAATGTCAAAGATGGCTTCTGTGTGGAACGGTTTTCGTACAAAATCATCACAACCAGCCGATAAAATAACTGCCTTTTCTTCTTCCCACACGCTAGCAGTAATAGCAATAACAGCAGTAGCTTGACCTTTAATGGTGCCTTTAATGCGTTTCGTGGCTTCATACCCATCCATAACGGGCATTCTCATGTCCATCCAGATCAGATGGGGTGAGTATGAATCCCAAATTTCAAGCGCTTCAATACCGTTAGTCGCTTCTTCTACTTCAAAACCAACAGGTTTGAGGAGTTTAACTAACAGTTGCCGATTGTAATCTCGATCGTCCACTACTAGGATGCGATATTGGGGTTGGTTAGGCGCTAGGGCAACGACGCGACGACTGTGGGGTTGATTTTGAAAGGCGCTGGCATCAGCGATGCCCACAGGAATGTCAAATTTAAATGTTGTGCCCGTTGTGTCTTCAAAAAATTCCTTGAGAGGCATTCCAGGGGTGAAAGCTTTACCGTGACTAATGACTGTTATTTCACCTCCCATCAAGCGGACAAATTGACGGCTAATCGTCAGTCCTAATCCGGTTCCTTGCTGTACTTTTTGACCGGATTCTGTTTGCACGAAGGGTTTGAATAGACTCTCCAGTTCCTCTGCCGCAATGCCAACTCCCGTATCTTTTACTTCAAAGGTAATGGTTGTTGATTGTGGGTTGTTGGTTGTTTTGGCTCCGGCTGCACTTTGGGCTTTTACCTGTTTATGTTTTACTTCTAAAGACACCCCTCCCGAAGAGGTAAACTTAACGGCATTACTGATAAAATTAATCAGCACTTGCCGCAACTTAACTTCATCAACGCAGATATATTTAGGAACATTTGCAGCACATTCAAATCGTAAGTATAAGCTTAAAGCGGTGGTTTTCAACGCAAACATATCCTCGATTTCAGCTAAAAACTGAGGAAGGTTTAAATTATTTTCCGATAATTTCATGCCTCCAGCTTCAACTTTGGAAAGGTCAAGCACCTGATTAATTAGAGATAATAAATGCTCTCCACTGCGCTGAATGATGTTAAGGTTCTCTTTTTGTTCATTTAACAGATTTGTATCCTGATTCATCAGTTGAGAAAAACCGAGAATGGCGTTCAGGGGAGTTCGCAATTCGTGGCTCATGTTGGCAAGGAAAGTGCTTTTGGCGAGGTTGGCGGCAACTGCTGCTTCTTTCGCTCGTTCGAGTTCTGCTTCAACTTTTTTGCGCGCGCTGATATCTCGTCCTACCGCCTGGAATTCAACAATGCAACCGGAATCATCAAATATCCCTCGGTTAACCCACTGCGTCCAACGCACTTGGGAGCTAACAATCACCCGATTTTCAATTGTGACAACGGGATTTTCTTTGCTAATGGAATTGACGACTCGGGTTACATATTCGCGGTCTTCTTCAAACACGACAGGTTCGTAGTGATGCCCGATGAGTTGTTCCCTTGTCAGTCCAAAAAATCGACAGAAGCCTTCATTAACAAAGGTAACGGTACCATCTGGCAGATAGCGGGCAATCAGTTCTGTCTGGTCTTCCAGAATACAAAGGTAGCGTGCCTCGCTCTGCCGCAGAGCCTCTTCTATTTTTTGGCGCTCGCGAATTTCCTGTTCTAAACGGACATTTTCAATGACCGTAATCTGTGCTTGCTGGCGAGCGCTAATATCTTGAAAAGCTGCGATCGCATATTCTACATTACCCGTGTCATCAAAAATTGGCGTGCTAGTTACTTCTAAGGGAACGATTCGCTCACTGTAGTGCAGTTCCAAATCATCCGCCCATGTTTTTTCACCGCGAAGCGATCGCACCAAGGGTAGCTGTTCCACTGGATACATCTGGCCTGTGCCTGCCTGATAAACGTGATAGGTTTTTGAGAGTTGCTCGATTTCGGCTTTGGGTAAATCTTGAATATTCAGTAACTGCTGTGAAACTGGATTGGCGTAAACCAGTTGTCCTTTGGCGTCGTGAACGGATATGCCAAAAGGAATAGCATTAAGGAATTTATTCAGGCGATTTTGCGTCGATTGTACCTGAGTATAGAGTCTGGCGTTGGTAAGGGCGATCGCCGCCTGAGTTGAAAGCAATTGAATCACTTGCAGGCGATCGGGTGTAAAAACGCCATCTGCTAAATTATTTTCCAAGTAAACAATGCCAATTAATTGCCCTTGATTGAGCAGAGGGGCGCAAAGGATAGACTTGGGCTGCTGTGTTTTGATATAAGCATCTTGGGTAAATCGGCCTTCACGGGCAACATTGGTTTCAATCAGTCCTTGTTTAGTCCTCTCAACATAGTGAATAATCGACAAAGGAAGACAGGTTTCTATAGGAGTCGATTGCAACACCATCACTTGATTTGAGTTAGCCTCACCTGACGCTTCGACTCGCAGTTGTCCTTGAGACTCTAAAATTAGATAGCCAGTTTCTGCCCCGCAGCTTTCCAGCAGGATTCTCATCAAAGTCGTGAGGAGTTTATCCAACTCAATTTCACTAGCAATTGCCCCAGATGCTTTCATCAAGGCTGCCAAATCCAGGAGTTCACCTGAAGTGCTGCTAGATGTATCAGACAGGTTGCTGCGCGAATTTATGGACATATTGACTTTCGTAAAACGCTTTAAAAGTTCTGGATACTGTCGTTTTAAATCAGTCAATTTAGCTGTTGCACCCCAACGTAAATAGCAGTAGTAAGCATTTGTCATATAGGCTTGGGCAACTTGCTCTTTTCCCCAAGCGAGGTAGAACTTGGCAGCCAGTTCATTAGCCAAAGCCTCTTCGTTGATGTAGTCATGTTCTTTGGCTAAGGCAATGGCGCGATCGTAGTAGTCGATCGCCCTAGCATTTTCCCCCAAAACTCGATGCCGCTCTGCCTCCACTAGATAGAATTTATGGAGGTGAGTCATCGGAGCAAACTCCGCCCATTTCTTGATTTTTTTCTGGTTGGCTTTTACCTTCTGGAGGATGAGTTTTTGCTCGGATTTTGGTGCGTCAGAATAGATGGCAAGATAAACTAAAGAATTATAGAAATGATAGAGAGGAATAGTCCCTACAGCACTATCGCTATATTTTTCGGCTAATTTAGCATTTTTTATAGCTTGCTGATAGTCTTGAAAAAGATAGCAGAGAAAGAACTTGTAAAAATAGAGGGAATGACAAAGATTTTGAGCATTCGCCTCTCGATGCAGGGGTAACATTTTTCTTTCGTCATAGTTGTCACCGATTAAACGGCATTTATCTTCAGCATGTCCCATCAAGTTCAATAAAACCTGTCGATTTAGTTGGTTATAGTAATATGATGTTTCTTGCTTCAGTTGGCTGAGGGTATTACTGTACATTGCCATCTCTGCCTCGACTGTTGCCAATTCCTTCCCCAATACATAGGAGTGATAGCAATATACACAACCCGAATAAGCTGCATATTCTAAGTCTCCAGTCTCTAGGGCGATCGAGTAAGCATTCTGCAAAGGGTTTAAAGTTTCCCTAAGATGCTCTTTCCAATGTTTGACAAAGTAATTAACAATAAATATGGTTCTGGCTGTGAGCTCTTTAGTATTAAACTTATCGAGTAACAAGATAGCAAGTTGCCCAAATTGATAACCACTCTCAATGTCTCCTACGGTTTCCCCAGACAAAATTAGTCCGTAAGTAGCATAGGCACAAGAAGACACAGAAGTATTCCCGTATTTGATGGATAAATTGACCTGTTTAAACGCCATTAGGGGTAGCAAGTCAGGTCTGGAAAAATGGGCAGCGGACACTATACCTGATAAGATACGCATAGCTGCCAACTTATAAGGGTCAGTCATCACTGGTAAGTCGATTAAGTCCTCGATTCGCTTCCCTGCTAAGCTTAACTTAGTCTTCACCAGTTCAAGGAAAATATTTAATTTTGTTGGTTTTTTGGGAAAGTGAATCCCCAACAGCTTTAATACTGAAAGAGCCGTATCTATCGCTTCTAACGGTTGGTTTTGTGCTGTATAGGCTTGAATCTTGACTTCATATACTTTCACTTTGTCTAGCAATGAAGTAGCTTGTTGAAGCACAATATCAGCCACTTTTTCCATTTCCTCAACGTGGCCACTCAAGATAGCAGCTTCTACTGTTTCCACATAAAGTGCCAGAGTTAGGTCATACTGACGAAGCCAACTATTTGCACTCAGGCAATTTATACCAATTATTAAGTAATTCCAGGCGGGTTTCCAAGCTGCTGATGCCTTCGCTTTTTTGCCAGCAATGAGATTTAATTGAGCAAGTTGATCTCTTTCTAACTGAACGTCTATTGCTTCTATACTGAAGTTGAGTTGATTGACAATATCAAAAATATTTTGTTGGAGTATCTCTTGCTGTGTATTTTGTAACAACAGTTGCCCGACTTTCCAGTGAATCGCTTGCTTATCGTCTGGGGGAATTAGGGAATAGGCTGCTTGCTGGATGCGATCGTGAGCAAATTTATAAGTAATTTTTAATTCCTTTGTATCTCGGTCGGTTTTCAGGAATTTGTAATCATCTCCAAGGGGTAATATAAATCCTGCTTGAATAGCATTCCATAATTCATCCGCCGTTTCTTTTTGAGAAGTTTCATTAATAATTGAAAGGGTGGGTAAATCAAATTGGTTGCCAATGCAAGCGGCTAATTGTAAAACTTTTTGTGCTGATTCTGATAAGGTTTGAATTTGCTCTGCCATGAACTCAACAACGTTATCAGTAATATTCCTAGTTATAATTTGCTCTAAATCCCAATGCCAAGCCCCAGCATTCACATCAAAATTCAGCAATTGCTCTGTATAAAGTGACTTGAGAAACTCTTTAATAAAAAAGGGATTTCCTTGTGTTTTTTGCCAAACCAACTCGGCTAATCTTTGCGTAGGGACGCACTCGGTTTTCAGCGTATCAGCAATGAATTCATTAGCCTGGTTTAAATTTAAGGGTAAAAGAGAGAGATGATTAATTACTACTCCCTGTTTTTTCATCTCCGATAAAGTCAGCATAGTAGGATGAGTTGCACTGACTTCGTTATCTCGATAAGCTCCTATTACAAACAGATATTGAGTAGTAAAATCGGTCATAATCAACTGAATCAATTGCAGCGTAGCGCTGTCTGTCCACTGAAGGTCGTCTAGAAATAGGACGAGGGGATGTTCTTTTTGGCAAAAAACTTTAATAAAGTTTTGAAAAGCTAAATTAAACCGATTTCTTGCTTCTGTTGCAGGTAATTCAGGTACTGGATTCTGTTTGCCAATAATCAGTTCCACTTCGGGGATGACATCAATAATAATTTGTCCGTTGCTTTTTAATGCACGTCGAATCTTCTCTCGCCACTGTTGTAATTGGGGTTCAGTTTCGGTGAGCAATTGCCGCACCAATTCTTGGAAGGCAGCGACTAAAGCTTGATAGGGAATATCGCGTTGCAACTGGTCAAATTTACCTGCAATAAAGTAGCCACTTTTTTGAGTGATGAGCTTATACAATTCCTGAACTAAAGCTGATTTCCCAATACCAGAGTATCCAGAAATTAGCATGAGTTCAGTTTTTCCTTGTATCGGCAGATGTTGTGACTGAGTGGTCGTTGGGTTGCTCGCCCCTACTTGTTTCTCTTCTCCAGAAGCTACGCGATAAAATGCAGTCAATAAAGAGTCAATCTGTGATTCTCTTCCGTACAGTTTTTGAGGTAGTTGCAATTGAGGAGAAATATCTTGGTAGCCCAAGGAAAAATTTTGAAATTTACCATTTCTAAATTGAGCGAGACAAGTTTTTAAATCTGCCTTGATTCCCCAAGCAGTTTGATATCTCTTTTCCGCAGTTTTTGCCATTAATTTCATGACAATTTCTGAGACAGTCAAGGGAATTTCTGGATTAATTTCATGAGGTGGATTGGGTTGTTTGGCAATATGGCAATGGACTAACTCAAGTGCATCGACGGATGCAAAAGGCAACTGGTTCGTTAGTAGTTCATAGAAAGTAACGCCAAGAGAATAAAAGTCAGTGCGGTAGTCTATCGCTCGATTCATCCTGCCTGTTTGTTCTGGAGATATATAAGCCAATGTTCCTTCTAGAAGATTAGGATTTTGGAGGCTTGGATTCTCTTGGGATAGGATGGTAGATAAGCCAAAGTCAATAATTTTTAATTGTCCGGTTTCAGAATTCAAGACAATGTTAGATGGATTGATATCTTTGTGAATGACCTTTTTTTGATGAACTTTGCCTAACGCATCTGTGATTTGGATGGCTAGGTGGAGAAACTCTGGTAAACCAAAGGGAAGGCCATCCAGAAGAATTTTTAAGGACTCTCCTCCAAAATCCTCTAACAACATGACTTGTGTGTTCTCGTATTTTCGCAGTTCGTAGGCTTTAATCGTTTCCTCTAGGTTGAGACGGCGAGTGATTTCGTATTCCTGCTGATAGCGGTAGAGTTCGGCTGGTGTGGGGTAATCCTCTTTGAGGAGTTTCAAAATCAAAGGTTGCTGGTTTGATTTGAGGATGCCTCGGTATACGAGGGAATTCGCACTTTCGTAAATCTGGCGGACAATTGTGATATCTGGCAGTGAAATCATGTTGGGAATTATGGCTGCCTAAAAAAAATGATTATACAAATAAATATAACATGGGGAGGATCGGGTGAGAGCAGCAGTAAACTCGCTGCGAATATAAATCCTTGTCTGACCCCCCTTATAACTTCCGATATTTTATTATTGCTTTTTTGCTCTGGACTTACTTACGCTATATTTAGCGTACAAGTGTACTGGCACTTGAAGGCTCTAGCTACTGTCCGATCGCCAAAACTGAAAAATCTCGGAACGTACAATAATTAATGATAAAATAGCGTAAGGATTCAGCTCCCCAATTGTGGTAATCTAACAACAATCCACTTTCATTCTCGATCGAGTGCGTGCAGCTATGCGAATGGGTAAAAATTTACAAAAGTTTCTGCTTTTCACAATAGGGTTATTTTTCGCAGTATCGCTATTGATTAAAGTTACTAAATTTCACAATTATTTCGGCATCAACCGTGCCGATACCGAAGTAAAAGTTGTTGCCCTCACCTACGATGACGGGCCCTATCCTCCCTATACAAATCAGCTTTTAGATATCTTAGACCGCTATAAAGTTAAAGCAACTTTTTTTGAAATCGGTCGCAATATTGAGAAACATCCAGAAATCGTGAAAATGATTGTCGCGAGGGGAGATGAGTTGGCAAACCATTCCTACTCTCACAAAGATATGATGTTTAAACCCCGGGAAGTTTTGCTGTCTGAAATTGAAAAAACGGACAAACTTTTGCAGGAAGTTGGGGTTAAGCAAGACAGTATCAGTTTTCGGCCGCCTTGGGGTAGGCGATTTGTGGTTTTGTCTTATTTGCTATCCCAAATGCACAAAAAACTGATTATGTGGGATGTGGATTCCCAAGATTATGAAAAAACACTCACGGCGGAAGATATCGCAAATCGGGTGATTGACAATGTGCGATCGGGTTCGATTGTGGTGATGCACGACGGTGGGGGCGATCGCTCGAAAACCGTAGCAGCAACTGAGATGATTGTCAAGGATTTGCAGTCGAAAGGTTACGAATTTAAAACTGTTTCTGAGTTGTTGAAATAGCAGTAGGGTGCGTCAGCCACAATTATTTTCGCAACAAATCAACAATCTCATACTGACGCAGCAGGAAATAATATCAATTCCGGTTGCACTCCTCCGGAATTGTTGACTGTTGACTGTTGACTGTTGACGGGCGGGCGGGTCGAAAAACTGAATGGTTGAGTGTTAACTGTTGACTCGATTTTATTATTCCAATGCAACCGGAAACGATATAAATGGTGCGCCACAATTAGACTTTTCGTGCAGATTTAAAAATTAAAATCTGACGCACCCTACCACAATCAATAACCCAGATAGTTTGCCACGTAATTAGCAACTTTTATGCTGCCGCCCGATCGCCCCATTCTCTCTAAACCATTTTGAATGCAACTGGCTAAATATTTATCATCTTGCAAAGTGCGATCGACTGCCAAAGCAGCTTCCTTGATAATATAGCAAAACCCTTTGATTTGTAAACAATCGATTCAATGATCGCCAGCGTTTCAGGTGGTTCTACATTCATGACTCAAATAGACTTGCTATATAAGAATTCGCTAGTTGTGTGCCAATAACCTGCACCGAATGACCTAAAAGCCGATTTTGAGCCTCCGCAAACCGATAGGTAAATGCAGGGCCGTTCCCCGGTACTGCAATTACAGGTTTTCCCAAGCCCACAGCTTGTTCGACAGCAGTTCCCGTCATCCCAATTACTAAACTAGACTGCTGCAAAATATCGGCGAAAGCATCGGCCCAGCAAATCACTTCGACTAATTTTTCTTCACCAAAAGACGGTTTGATTGCTGGAAAAATGAGCTTGCCCGATCGCTGTTGCCATCCAGAGCGCGTCGCAATATCATCTAATTGAGGCATTAAAGCCGGCACTAAAGCTGCCCGAAACTGCACCGGTACAGTAGAGTTACTAGCCATTTCTTTAACCAGTTCCAGGAGCAAAACGAGGTTGTTAGTGGCTTCTGGGAGGCGAGAACCGGGGAGAAGGGCGATCGTCCGAACTCCGGGTATTAACTGCAAATCTTTGCCCGTAGAATTGAGGTTGTCCATGACAGGATTGCCGACAAACTGAGCTTTCTTTAAACCCTGTCGCTTTAAGTCAGCAGCAGTCAAAGCATCTCTAGTAAAAACCGCCAGACATTTATCTGAGCAAAGCAACTGCCACAAGATTAAACCCAAATCGACTCGCCCTTCGTAATAACTAGAATGGGCCGATAGAAAAATTATATAGGGGCGGTTGCTGGCATGGGCGATCGCCGCCGCGACAATATCCCCAGTCGCCACCACCAAATCGCAGTGGCGCGAATGCCTCCAAACAGCCTGCAATTGCTGCCAAGTCAAAGCAATTAGCCCCGCCCCAATATCTTTGAGGAAAAACAGGGGATTCATGTAAAAAACTCCCCCAGACGGCATTTGACTGGTGGGCCCAATAATTGGCACGGTCGATCGGCGGTAAGCAGCCCCGTCACCTACAATCGGCATTGCCGAAACATCAACATCCGCGCCAGAGGCTCTCAAAGCTTTGAGAATTTGACAGTTAATCGCGTCTTCCCCGTGGCCGTTGCTGAGGAAAAGTATCCCCTTCGATTTCATATAATCAGAATACAATCAGAATCAGTGCCGAGCTTTTTTTAAAGACAGCCGTGCGATAGCTAAACTCGGGCGGGCTAACTTTTTGTTAGTCTAATTTAAATACATTGTGGAAGTGAAACAGCGTGAATATTGAAATTGGGCGGGGCAAAAGCGCTCGCAGAGCTTACGGCATAGATGAAATCGCGCTTGTACCGGGACAGCGCACCCTCGATCCGAGTTTGGCAGATACCAAGTGGCAGATTGGCGGGATCGATCGAGAAATCCCGATTATAGCCAGCGCAATGGATGGGGTAGTCGATGTCCGCATGGCGATTTTGCTGTCGGAATTGGGAGCAATGGGGGTGCTCAACCTAGAAGGAATTCAAACCCGCTATGCCGATCCCCAGCCAATATTAGAGCGCATCGCCAGTGTCGGGAACCACGAATTTGTTTCCCTGATGCAGGAACTTTATGCCGAACCCATCAAGCCAGAATTAATCGAGCTCAGAATTAAAGAAATTAAAGCAGCAGGAGGGATTGCCGCCGTCAGCGGTACACCGGCCGCTGCGAGCAAATACGGCCGGGCGGTTGCTGAATCGGGAGCCGATATATTTTTTGTGCAAGCAACGGTAGTCTCGACAGCTTTTCTTTCCCCTGAATCAATCTCATCTTTAGATTTGACACAATTCTGTCAAGAGATGCCGATACCAGTAATTTTGGGCAACTGCGTCACCTACGAAGTCGCCCTGAATTTAATGAAAACCGGCGCTGCGGGCATTCTCGTGGGCATTGGGCCGGGGGCTGCTTGCACCTCTAGAGGCGTATTGGGTGTCGGCGTTCCCCAAGCCACAGCGGTAGCAGACTGCGCCGCCGCGCGGGACGACTACTATCGCGAAACTGGCAAATACGTGTCGGTGATTGCTGACGGCGGTTTAATTACTGGCGGCGATATCTGCAAGTGCATTGCCTGTGGTGCCGATGGAGTGATGATTGGTTCGCCCTTTGCCAGGGCCGCCGAAGCTCCCGGCCGCGGCTTTCACTGGGGAATGGCGACTCCCAGCCCGGTTTTGCCGCGCGGCACTCGCATTCGCGTGGGGACTACGGGTACTGTGGAGCAAATTTTGCGCGGGCCGGCCCTCCTAGATGACGGTACGCACAACTTGCTTGGAGCTCTGAAAACTAGCATGGGCACCCTGGGCGCTAAGGATCTTAAGGAGATGCAGCAAGTGGAGGTGGTAATTGCTCCTTCTCTGCTGACTGAGGGTAAAGTCTATCAAAAAGCTCAACAATTGGGCATGGGTAAGTAGATTTACCGATCGAATACCAGCATACCTTGACAAAATTTGTTCAAGAGTCTCGAAATTTACAGAATATTGTGGAATTATCGAGAAGTAGGTGTCACAATATAAGAAGCGGAGACGAATGTTTCCGTTCACTCCTCACACCACACTCCGCCCGGACTACTGTTCGGGCGGTTCCTTTTTTGGCGGACATCTTGGCTCTTGCTTACTAGATACAGAACAGAGGCTTGTAGCTCCGGAGAGGCCTAGAGTGGGAGAGTGGGAAAGTCTGGGAGTGGAAGAATTTTTCTTCTAGATAAGTGCATTCTGCCTTCGGAAACATAAGTGCCTTCGGAAACATAAGTGCCTTGTTCCTTCAGAAACCTTGTGCCTTCTTCCTTCTACCGTCTTCCCTCTTCCTTCTACCGTCTTCCTTCTTCCATCAGAAGCCTTCTGTTAAAATCGTTGACGCAAATGGTTACACTTTTTGCTAGACTTGTTATCCGAGAAATAGTATTTACAAGGATGGCTAGGGATGTCAGCAGCCGCGCAAGTAACCGACTCTACCTTTAAGCAGGAAGTGCTCGATAGCGAAGTTCCAGTTCTAGTGGATTTTTGGGCTCCCTGGTGCGGGCCCTGTCGGATGGTGGCGCCCGTCGTAGACGAAATTGCCCAGCAATATGAAGGGCAGGTCAAGGTAGTAAAAGTTAATACCGACGAGAATCCTAACGTGGCCAGCCAATACGGTATCCGCAGCATTCCGACGCTGATGATATTTAAGGGCGGTCAACGTGTGGATATGGTGGTTGGGGCAGTTCCGAAAACTACTCTGGCAAACACTCTGGAAAAGTACATTTAACCCAACTGCGAGCGGTTTCGCGCTGTTCTTTGTGGGCCGCGAAAGCTAACTCGCTTCAGAACCGGGGCAAAGCTACTGGAAAAGTTATTAGTTGCCAGCAGGTCAATTTGCTGGTCGCTATTAGCTTCAAAATTTAGCTTGCCCCTTAATTTTTAGTAGCGACAATTTGTTATTGTTTCGGAAAAATTCATGATTCGTTCTGCGTCTGGTCAAGGTTTTGAGTCCATCCAAGCTGAAGTGATGGATTTGCTCGATCGCTTGCCAATGTTGAAGCACTCTGAGTGGATCGAACGATCGCTCTCTACTATAGTGCAAATGGCCAGAGAGGATCTCGATCGCCTAGACTTGAAGATTATTGCGGCGTCGCTCCGAGATATGGAGAGCGCTTTTGAGATGTTTTATCCTTACCGCCACGTTCGCAAAATTGTGATTTTTGGTTCGGCAAGGGTGTCACCGCAATCTGCGGAATATTTGATGGCCAGAGACTTTGCGCGGGCGATGGCCGAGCAGGGGTTTATGGTGATTACTGGCGGCGGCGGGGGAATTATGCAGGCGGGGAACGAGGGGGCGACTGCTGAACGTTCTTTTGGGCTGAACATTCAGTTACCTTTCGAGCAGAGTTCTAATCCTTTCATTGCCGGCGATCCAAAATTGCTCAATTTTAAATATTTTTTCACTCGCAAGTTATTTTTTCTCCGGGAGAGCGATGCTTTAGCTCTGTTTCCGGGCGGTTTCGGCACTCTGGACGAGGCTTTTGAGTGTCTGACTTTGACTCAAACTGGCAAGTTCGGGCCGGCTCCTGTGGTATTGATCGATCGACCGGGAGGAGATTATTGGCACGATTGGAATTATTTTGTGCAAAAACAATTGCGGGGCCGGGGTTTGATTTCACCCGAAGATCGCAGCCTGTATACGATTACGGACGATATAAATGTCGCTTGCGAGGCGATCGGCAGTTTTTATCTGGTTTATCACTCCTGCCGCTACGTGCGCGAAAAACTGGTAATTCGCTTGAAAACAGAGCTTTCTGAGGAGAATGTCGATCGGCTAAATACTGATTTTAGCGATATTGTTGTCACCGGAAAAATTGAAAAAAGTCAAGCTTTGGAACCGGAAATAGGAGATGAAACTTTCGAGCTGCCGCGCCTGACTTTGCATTTCAACCAGCGGGATTTTGGGCGGCTTTATCAGCTAATTGCTGCTATTAATCAAATGGGTGCAGCTTCGCCGGCGGCGACCCACCCAGAACAAAAGTAGTTATTAGTTATCAGTCATTAGTGATTTTAAATATGGGTGAGATTAGATAGAAGTTGGACAACTTGTATTTTGACAAAACCGCTCTGCTGAGATAAGTTTTTGTAAAAAGTAAAGAAAAAAGCGTCCAAGAGCCAAATAAAATCTTGTCAATACCTTGATGGCGTTGTTTGGGAAAAAAACAGCAAAATGCTAGACCTGCTGCTAATTGCAATTTTGGGATTTCTCGGCAGTTTCGGTCACTGCGCTGGGATGTGCGGCCCGCTGACAATGGCGTTTTCTCTTTCTAATTCCCGCAACGATAAATTAGCTGCTTTCCGCTTTCATTTGCTGCTAAATTTGGGGAGAATTACTGCTTACGCTTTGGTTGGTGCTGCAATTGGCGGACTGGGTTCGGTGTTAATTGCTGGCGGACTTTTGGCAGGTACGGGTAGCGAATTGCGGCGGGCGATCGCACTTCTAACGGGCACGATGCTGATTTGGTTCGGAGTAGGGCAAATTAAACCGAACTTGCTGCCGAGATTGCCGCTGCTGCACCCAATGTCGCACGATCGAGTCGGACAAGCAATGAGCAAGCTTTCGGCACAAGAAAAGTGGTGGGTGCCGATTGCTTTGGGTTTGCTTTGGGGCTTGATTCCCTGCGGCTTCCTCTACGCCGCGCAGATTAAGGCGGCGGAAACCGGAAATTCGGTTTTGGGTGCGGCGACGATGCTGGCTTTTGGACTCGGCACGCTGCCAACTATGCTGGGAGTGAGTTTTTTTGCTGGCCGATTGAGCGCGGACAAGCGCAGTCAACTTTTTCGTGCGGGTGGCTGGGTGACGGTGGCGATCGGGATTCTTACCTTGCTGCGAACCGATGAAATGGTCGATTTTACCGGCCACGCAGCGCTGCTGTGCTTGATGCTAGCACTGTTGGCGCGTCCGGTTAGCAAGTTTTTGCCGCAACTGTTGCGCTACCGCCGCGTCTTGGGTGTGGGGGCGTTTGTCCTAGCAGTCGCCCACACGTTTCATATGCTGGATCATACGCTGAAATGGAATTTTGACGCGCTATCTTTTATGTTGCCGCAGCACCAGTTGGGAATGGCGGCTGGGATGCTGTCGCTGCTGTTGATGTTGCCGGCGGCGGTTACAAGTTGCGATCGCATTCAAAATTATTTAGGTCAACTGTGGCGAATGCTTCACCTGTTAAGCGTTCCAGCTTTCTTGCTGTGCGCTGTACACGCTGCACTCATCGGTTCCCACTATCTCGGCGGCTTTGAATGGAAGTTGCACAATCAACTGCTGACAGCCGTTTTAGCGGTGGTTACGGTGTTAGTTATGTTTGTGCGATCGCGCTTTTTTTGGTCAATTTTATCACTGGACAAGTTCTATGTTTCGCCTGTCAAACAAAAGTAAAAGTTTAGGATTGTTAGTTTTTTTGGGATTGCTAATTGAAGCAGCAATTCCCACTGCGCCGCAGTTAAACTCGATTTCTGTTTTGGCGCACCAAGTCGAAGTCTCGGGAGATGTAGCCGCTACCTTTCACCTAGAACCAAACCACAACCCCCGCGCCGGACAGTCTGCGAGAGTGTGGTTTGCGCTAACTCGCCGGGGCGGCAAAATTATCCCCTTAGAGCAGTGCAATTGCAAATTAGCGGTTTATCCAAAAGAGCGCCAAGAAGGGGATAAGCCACTGATGCAGCCGCCTTTAAAAGCCATATTTGCCGAGAAATATCAAGGGATTCCCGGGGCTGATATCGTGTTTCCTAAGGCTGGCATTTACCAGCTTGACTTGAGCGGAACAGCCAAAAACCCAGCTAATTTTCAACCGTTTAAACTGAGTTACACTGTCACCGTTAGGTAATACCATTTGATATTTTAAGGACTGATTCGGGAGAGATCTTATGTAAGTTAACCGCAGAGAGCGCAGAGAGCGCCGAGGGGAGAAAAGAAGAGGCAGATTGAGAGCAAGTTTTCTATTTGAAGTTAAGGGGGCAGGGGATCTATAATTTAGTTAAATTGGGAGCATCCCGCTTTTTAACTAAGCAGAAATACTGAGTTTAATGTGGTTATTTAAATATGCACACCTGAGTCTT